>DATNKA010000111.1:0-4165 GCA_035603655.1 Candidatus Acidiferrales bacterium
GATCCAGACATCTTCTATGTATTCCATTCATCCCGGTTCCCGCCGAATGGCGCAAACCGAGGTCATTATTCAAACCCAAAAGTAGACGTGCTCATCGACCAGGCTCGCCGCGAAGTCGGTCAAAAGCAGCGCAAGTCAACCTACGCCCAGCTGCAACTCATTCTCGCCAACGAACTGCCTTACATCGATCTCTGGTATCTCGACAACGTTCTGGTCCACAACAAACGCGTTCGCAATCTACGGTTGAATCCGGCCGGCAACTTCGATTTCCTGCGCACCGCCGAACTCGCTCCCCCTGGGAACTAAGCGAAGCCGCAATCTTCCCGTGTTACCATCGAAATTCAGCATAAACATGCGAATTCTTTTCATCGGCGACATCTTCGGGCGCCCCGGTCGCACCATCGTCAAGGACCGTCTCCCCGGCATCGTCCGCGATCACGCCATCGACCTCATCATCGCCAATGGCGAAAACTCCGCCGCCGGTTTCGGAATCACTCCCGCGCTCGCCGAAGAGCTCTTCGAACTGAATATCGATGTCATCACCACCGGCAATCACGTATGGGACAAGCGCGAAATCCTCGATTACTTTCAGATGGTTGAAGGCAACGGCCACAGTCCCGCGCGCCGCGTCCTGCGCCCCGCCAACTATCCCGCGGATATGCCCGGCTGGGGCCTGTATCAGGGTCAAAAGGGAAAGATCCCGTACGCCGTGATCAACTTGCAGGGTCGCGTGTTCATGGCGTCGAACGACGATCCCTTCCGCACCGCCGACCAGTTGCTGCAAAAGATTGAAGCAAAAATAATCTTTGTGGATTTCCACGCCGAAGCTACGTCGGAAAAAATTTCCCTGGGCTGGTATCTTGATGGCCGCGTGACCGCCGTAGTCGGCACGCACACGCACGTTCCCACCGCGGACGAACGCATTCTGCCCAAGGGGACAGCTTATGTTACCGATGTCGGCATGACCGGACCTTTCGATGGCGTGATCGGCGTGAAGAAAGAATTGGTCGTCAACAAGTTCCTCAACGGTATGCCCGTACGCTTCGAGCCGGCTACGGGCGACGTTCGCCTGTGCGCCGTCGTGGTCCACTGCGACGAAAACACCGGCAAGGCCCGCGAGATTCAGCGGCTGATGCTGAGCTGATTGCAGGTATCTGCAAGAAATCGCCACTCCCCCGTTCTATCCACGCCGTCAGCCGCACCTGGCTGGCAAACAATGTGGGGACTGCGGCCCTCGGCTGTCCATGGGAAGGGAACCCCGAGGCAGCGCCGGCAAACTAAGCCTTATGCGGACACTGTATTTTGACCGAAAGTACCCGCACTATTAGCGTTCGGCGGTAGCAGCGGGGCAGGGTAAAATCATTCGAATGCATTACGCGCGGTCCATTCTTGCAGTCTGTTTTCTGGGGGCACTCGCCGTTTTTTCCTCGTTTGCCGCGAGCGACGAGCCGGTGGACGCTCCAGTCATTTCCTGTGGCAACGGCGTGCCCGGCGGCATCAACTGCATTCCATCCAAGAAGGATGTAAAAGAAGCGCGCAACGCCTACTCTCGCGGGTTAAAGCTCGAAGGCCACAGCCATGTTGACCAAGCGTTCCTCGAGTTCGACGAAGCATCGCGCCTGGTTCCGCGGGACCCGCAATTCTTTTCTGCCCGAGAAGTGGCGAAGTCGCAGTTAGTATTCCGGCACACCGAGCGCGGAGATGATCTCCTGGCCGATGGCCAGCGCGACCCGGCTGCGGCAGAGTTCCGCGCTGCCCTGAAACTCGATCCCGACAATGACTACCTGCAGAGTCGCCTGGCGGAGGCGTTGCAGAGCGATGCGCCCTCAAACTCTGGGGGACTACAGGCGCTCCTGGCCGATTCCTACGAAGTGCATTTACAACCTAAGAGCGAGCGGGCAACCTTTCATTATCGCGGCGACGTGAGAGGCCTCTTCACCGAACTGGCGTCCGCCTATGGGGTTACGGCTGAGTTTGACGACTCCGTTCAGACCAAGACGGTTCGCTTCTATGTGGATGATGTTGACTTTTTTACCGCTCTCAATCTGGCTGGCCGGGTCAGCAAAACCATGTGGACGCCGCTCGACACGCACCAGTTGCTGATTGCGGCAAACACTCCGGAAAATCATAAGCAGTTCGACCGGATGTCGCTTGCAACTTTCACGGTGCCCGGAGCGAGCAGTGCGCAAGAGGTAACCGAACTGGTTACTTCACTGCGCAATATTTGCGATTTCCAAAAAATAAGCCCTGGCCAAAATGGAACCTTGGAAGTGCGGGCGCCCCAGGCATCGCTGCGGGCGTGCACCACGCTGATGCAACAGTTGGCCGGCGAGAGCCCGCAGGTTTCGCTCGATGTCGAGGTCTACCAGATCAGCCACGATCTAACCCGAAACATCGGCCTGCACATTCCTGACACGTTCAACCTGTTCAACATCCCGGTAGCCGCATTGCTGGCCTTGGGCGGCGGACAGAATATCCAGTCGCTTGTCAACCAACTGATCTCCTCCGGCGGAATAAACCAGGCAGGGTCGTCGGGACTTTCCGGCTTGTTGGCGCAACTGCAGGGCCAGCAGAACTCGATCTTCAGCCAGCCCCTGGCCACTTTCGGGGGTGGCCTCACATTTTCCGGGCTAAGCCTGGATCAACTCTCCGCAGCTCTTTCTCTGAACGAGTCATGGTCGCGCGCCGTGAGCCGCGTCACTCTGCGCGCCGGGCAAGGTAAAGAAGCCACTTTCCACAACGGAGAACGCTATCCCATCCTGAACGCTTCCTACGCGCCCGTTTTCAATTCGCCGCAGATTTCTCAGGTCTTGGGCAATCAGAGTTATGTTCCTCCTTTCCCTTCGGTCAGCTATGAAGATTTAGGATTGAATCTGAAGACCACGACGGTCATCAACGGGAACTCAGAAATCAGCCTGAAGCTGGAAATTCAAGTGCGCTCACTCACTGGTCAAAGCTCGAATGGCGTGCCCGTAATCTCAAACCAAGAATATCAAGGCAGCATCCGCCTGCAAGATGGCGAACCGGCTGTCGTGGCAGGCCAAATCTCCGTCAGCGATGAGCGTTCGATGAGCGGAATCCCAGGCCTGGGCGCCATTCCCGGCCTTAATCAAGCCATGGTCAGCAACGCCCTCACCACCCAGAATGACGAGTTGCTGATCGTAATCACGCCGCACATATTATCCAAGCGCGGCCGAACCGCCGATGAGATTTGGCTGACGGAAAAATAAGGGCTTCACTTCCCCTGCTTGGCTGCAAAGTCCACCAACCCCTTCAGCGTCTCCGCCGGAACCTGACTTATGTTCCCAATGCTCCGGCCATTCACAAACAAGGTCGGCGTCCCGTTCACGTTCACCGATTTACCCAGCGCCAGCGAAGCATCCACATGCGCCTTGGTCACAGGCGTATTGGCGCATGCTGCAATGTCCGCCCCTTTTACTCCTGCGCCATCCGCCAGCGCAGTCAGTTTCTGGTCGGCATTTTCGGCGGTGATATCAGCTTGAGTCTCATAAGTCTTGGCGATGAACTTCCAGAATGCTTCGTTGGACGCCTGCGCGACACAGTCGGCAAAAGCCGCTCCTTTGGCCGCCCAGTTGTGCATTTCAAGAGGAAAATTCTGAAACACGAAACGCGTGTTCGGTTCAGCCGCAATCAGGGCCTCAATTGCCGGTTGCGCCGCCTTGCAGGCCGGGCATTGCAGATCGCCGAACTCCACAACCATCACCGATGCATCTTTCGGTCCGCGCGAGGGACCGGAGATTCCCTTTTCCAGTGTCTTCCTCGCGTGGTCGAACGGCTTCGCCCCAAAAGGAATGATCTCGCCCACCACGGCGTGTTCGCCATCCGCCGTCACATAAAACCGACTACTTTGCTGGCCCTGGGGACTGGCCAGCACTACGTCGACCTGCGCCAATCCCGGAACCGGCGCCGGCTTGATGCTGGAAACTTTCCAGGTCACGTTCGGCTCGTAGCCAAAAGTCTGTTGCATGAACGAATCCACGGTGGCCTCCGACGGAAGATTCACCAGCGATGAGGTGGCGACTTTATCCGCAGAATTCGAGTTAGTCGACGATTGCGCGGCCCCCACACCGCACGTGAGGATTAGGACAAGCAGCATCAGGACAAGGATCGGAGTGATAGAACCGCGCATGATTTCCTTTCAATT
>DATNKA010000112.1:0-2348 GCA_035603655.1 Candidatus Acidiferrales bacterium
GCGGCGATGATTGGCCAGGTGCCCAACAGTTGCAGGCCCGGCGGCAGGGGCAGATGGCCGAAGCGCGCCAGCAGGCCTAGAACTGCGATCGTGGCGTAAAGATTTAGCCCGGCGGCGAAGCCCACTGCGGCCAGCAAGGCAAAGACTTCACTTTGCGGGATTTGCAGGATGTTCGGCATAGGACCGACTGACAATGACAATGACTAATGATAGCGAGTGGAAAGGATAGCGCGTCGGGAAAGTTCGTGCCCGCCGCCCTTTCGGCGCGTGTCAACAACTTTGAGACACATGATCTCGGAATTTACTGAGGTTTAATTTATAAGTTGAGCGGTTTGTTGATCCAGACCTCCGTCGGAACCGCAGCTTGTTTTGGAGCTTGGCGCACGAAGCGCTCCGGGTGAAGTTGATAGGCGACATCGAGCACTTGTTGACGCTGTTGCAAGATGGGACCGGTTTGCTGATAGTGCACCATGGCCGGCGTGAGCAACGCCAAGCCCGAGTGGTAATGTTCTTCGTTGTACCAGCGAAAAAATCCTTGCGCGAAAGCGCGACTGTCCTGAATGCAGCCGAAGCGGTCGGGAAACTCGGGACGATATTTCATGGTGCGAAATTGACTCTCCGAGTACGGGTTGTCATCGGAAACGTGAGGACGGCTATGGGTCTTGGTCACTCCCAAGTCGGCCAGAAGGAAAGCAACCGGCTTGGAGCTCATCGAGGTGCCGCGATCGGCATGCAGGGTGAGCTGACCGGGGAGGATGCATTGTTTGGTGCAACTGTCCTGGATGAGTCGCTTCGCCAGGTCGGCACTTTCGCGCATGGCAACCATCCAGCCGGTGATGTAGCGACTGAACACATCGAGAATCACGTAGAGGTAGAAGTATGTCCATTTCGCGGGACCTAAAAGTTTGGTGATGTCCCAACTCCAAAGTTGATTGGGAGCCGTGGCCAGAAGCTCAGGCTTGCGATAGGACGGATGGGTCAGCTGGGCGCGGCGTTCGCGGGATTCTCCCTGGGCTGCGAGCAGACGGTACATGGTGCGGATGGAGCAGTGATACTGTCCTTCATCGAGCAAGGTCGCGTAGACCGCGGCGGGTGAGCGATCCTGGAAGCGTTCTTGGTGGAGATAAGTCAAGATGGTTTCCCGTTCCGCCGCAGCCAAGGCGCGTCCCGACCTCGGCCGCGGAGCAGTCTGGACCGGGGAAGAACTAGAACGTCGATCCCGGTAGTAGGACGCGCGGGGTACCCACAGGGCAAGACAAGCGGCGCGGGTGCCGACAGCGGTGGCGAGATCAGTGACCGCGGCCATCAAGATTCCCTCTCTGGATCTTCGTCCGGAAGCGGATGACCCAACAGTGCGGCCACTTTTTTTTGGACGTCGATGATGATGTGGGCCTTGCGTAGCTCTTCGTTGAGGCGCGCATTCTTCCGCTGCAGCTTTTCCATTTCGTCTGCCAGGGGATGGCGCTTAGACTTGGGCCCGCGTTTCTGCGGAGTCAAGGCCTCCCGAATCCCCTGAGCCCGTTCGTGTCGCCAATAGACCAGCAGCGAGGAGTACAGACCTTCGCGACGGAGAAGCGCACCGATGCCGCCGCGGATGGCGGCCGCCGCCTCCGCTTCGCGCAGGATGCGCACTTTGTATTCCGCGGTGTAGCTACGCCGCTGGGGTCGAGCCACGACTTCGGGGTCCGGATGCGAGGCGGCTGGCAGAGGTTCGGCTGGGACTGGCGCTCCACTGCGCTGCGGCTCGCTACGCTCGCCTCCGCTTCGTTCCGCGCCAGCCCCAGCCCCTGAGACAACACCAAGAGAATTCCTGTTCATCCTTGTCCTTCTCTTCCTCGCCCTGCTCATTAATTACGACTACTGGAAGTGTCTCAGAGATATTGGCACGGAGGGCTGACCTCCGGCAGGGGTTTTGAGCGCTATGGCCCTGATTACAACAGCTACTCGCTTGATCGGATGCCAGCGTCCGGTGTAGTGAGCATCATTGTGGGCAAGGCTCCAGTCTTAACTTCAAAGGTAAAGTATTGTAAAGTCCGCGCCAGTTGGGTCGGATCAAATGTACTTTGTTTCTGTTAGCCGCGTGAATAGTAGGGTGCCGACTACAACGGCACAGACTTTTGAAATCAAGTCGTGACTCATGATTAGGTCTGAGCATAGGATCGACGAGAGAATACGACTTCCTTGGCCGTAGGAGAATATGGCTGTGCGATACCGAAAACATTCCATCCGATTGCGGGCGATTCTTGCGATTTCCGTCTTGACTGTATCCCTACTTCAAGCGCAGACCGCCACCTCAAAAGTGATCCACCACTTCAACAATAGTCAAGCTGCCAATCCGAAGGGGGTAG
>DATNKA010000113.1:0-2279 GCA_035603655.1 Candidatus Acidiferrales bacterium
AATCAGCGCGCCAGAGGGATAACGCCCGTCAGCGCCGCCGGTGAAGGAATGCAGAATATTTTCCTTCCAAGCACCGGTGGTAGTGGGCGTCAGCTTGAAAACAGTACCAGCGTTGTAGGTGCCGCCGTAGGGAGTCGTGCCGTAGAGATTGCCGGCGCTGTCGAAGGTCACGCCGCCGTAGTTGGGGAAGAAGCCATCGCGGCCGTTGCTCTGGAAGGAATGCAGCACTGTCTCCCTCCATCTGCCGTGTGCTTGCGGGCTCAGTTCGAAAACGACGCCACATGGTTGGGGATAGGTTTGATTGGCGAGACACGAAGAACTGCCTCCCGAAAATGTGGTGCCGTAAAGATTGCCCTGCGCATCGATGGCTAATCCAGCACTCGGGAAGCCGCCGTCGATACCATTGGTGAAAGCCCACAGGACGGTCTCGGTCCAGCCGCCGCCGGATTGAGGGGAAACCCGGAACACCGTTCCCGCGTTGTAAGGTCCGCCAGTGAACGTTGTGCCGTAGAGATTTCCTTGAGAGTCGAAGATCAGCCCGGCCTGAGAGCCCGAGCCATCGTTGCCGCCCAGGAAAGAATAAAGAGTGGTCTCGGAGTATTGGGCTGTCGAGAAGGAAGTCCAGAGGAAAATCGTGAAGACGATTCCAGTCGCGGTTCGCGAGAGCTTTAGATTCGGCACAGAGTGATCCTCCTCAGAGACAGTTGAGTAGTTTTTGGATACGTACAACGTCTGGGCAGCGTTGGGGAGGAAAGGCTGCGACTGCGGGACTATATCACATCGATGTAAAGGCGAGGCTGGTCGGCTTGAGGGAAAGCTACATATCCCTGCGGCCTTCCATGGCCTTCAGCATGGTGATTTCGTCGGTGTATTCGATGTCGCTGCCGACGGGGATGCCCATCGCGATACGAGTCACTTTCACGCCTGCGCGCTTGAGTTGCTGCGAGAGATAGGTCGCGGTGGCTTCGCCTTCAACCGTGGGGTTGGTGGCGACGATGACTTCGTCCACATTGCCGGCATCGACGCGGGTGATGAGGTTCGAGATGCGCAACTGCTCCGGGCCGATGCCGTGCAGCGGAGAGATGGCGCCGTGCAGGACGTGGAAGACTCCGTTGAAGTGCTTGGTCTTTTCGATGGCGGCGATGTTGGTGGGCTCTTCGACCACGCAGACGAGGCGCTGGTTGCGCGTCGCGCTGGTGCAGTAGACGCAGGGATCGACGTCGGTAATGTTGTTGCACACCGAGCAGAGGCGGAGGTTGGCCTTGACGTCGCGCACGGCGGCGGCCAGGGCTTCGGCGTCTTCGTCGCTCGAGCGAAGAATGTAGAAAGCCAGGCGCTGCGCGCTTTTCGCGCCAACTCCGGGAAGCTTTTTTAGCTCGTCGATCAGCCGCGACATGGGTTCAGCAAATTTGGACATGGAAGAAATAATTGAGTGAATTTGCGATTTAGCGATTTTGTGATTGAAACCGTTCAGGACATTGTAGCTGCCAGATGGCTCTCAATTACACAATTACAAAATTACCAAATTTCCCGATTCCTCAATCTGCGGGCAGCGTGTATTCGAAATCGTAGGTGTGCTTGCCGCCGGCGGCGATGTTGATTTTCATTGTGCCGGCAATGCCCTCGAGTCGTCCGGTGCCTGATCCGGGAACGAGGATAACCGACATTTCCGGTACGTTATCTTTCATGGTGCCGGAGTGCTGGAGGATGAAGCTGCCGGTGCGTCCGTGCAGAGTGCCAGTGACTTTTTCGATCGCGACGTAGCCGCCGTTGCCCTGTGCGGGATTTCCCGCGCTCAGCATCTGGCCTTTGCCCGTGGCTTCGAGGTCGCCGTGATATTGCTTGTCGAGCAGGAAGCGTCCAAGTTGCGGATCGATTTTGTCGTCTTGCGGAGTGACCTTGACTTCGAACGGTCCGGTGGCGTGACTGGGCATGAGGGCCTCTTTCGGGGATGCGGGTGTCGATTGCGTTTGAGCGAATATCGGTGCGAATAGCATAGCGCCTAGGAGTGCGGACATGGTGACAGCGAGAGCGAGAATTAAATTCTTCATTTCGACCTTTGTGCGAGAAGCCTAAAACATCTTGCGGTGGCGAAGATTGCAGGGATCTTTCGCTTTGCTCAGGATGACATTGGTTATACGACAGTGGAGAGCGATGCGCCGGTTACAAGAAATGCCTACAGTCCCGGAATGCCGAGGCCGCCGAGCATGCCGCCGACGGTCGATTGCATTTGCGCGTCGATTTTGCGGGCAGCTTCGTTGATGGCGGCGAGCACAAGG
>DATNKA010000114.1:0-4853 GCA_035603655.1 Candidatus Acidiferrales bacterium
TTGCCTCAGCATAAAAGCGTAAGTCGCTAGCAGACATATCTGGATCGTCAAGATGGCGTGCGGGGTTTTGGACGCTAGCGTACAGACAGCAGCCATTCAAAAGAATCGAAGTCAGATGTGGGCATCAATTCGCCTAAGACGATTGCGAGGTACTGGACGAAATAGAGCGGATTAAGCAAGAGCTGTTTTCCCTTCAAAAGGCGCTGGAGAAAATTGAAAAAGCCGATATTGCCAGTCGGGCGACAAGCGGAAAAAGAAAAAGGTAATAGTATCCCGCCACAGGCCCAAGTAAATCTCTCATTGCGCAAGAGAAAGCCCTGACTCCCCCGCGACTGGCCAAAACTAAGCTGCTACTACCTTCACCAACTTCGGCGGATTCGGCATCTTCGTGAGTTTCATGTAGCTACCCATCGTCTGCGTCAGCGGTGCGTCCACCTCGTCCGCAATCGTCATAACATCCGGTAGCAGCACACTGAAGTCCAGAGCGTTCATATTGTCCTTCAACGTCCCGAACAGGGTCACCTGAAGGATTCTGGATTCATGCACCAGCATCTCGGGAGTGTAGGATTGCGCGTATCGTAGCTCGCCATGCAGCACGGCGGCGGTGGAGAAGGCTGCATCGGAGTCTTGCTCCGATCCCGAAACTACAGCTCACGACGCCGAAAATCTTGCCGTGACTTTCATGTTGTTGCCCCACTATGCGGGCTGCACAACTCCGGCACAACTGGGCGCGTTGGGAAGCTTCTTGACGATTTCTCTCAACGCTGCCAAAAGGGGCTCCACACCCCGGTCCAGCGCAAGGTCAGCTTTCGTCAGAAAAGCGAAAGCCCCGTCACCCGCGACCTGGGACATTTCAGACTTGACAACACTGGCATTCGGTATATTGTGTTAGCTAGAGCGGTTGCGCTTTATCGTCTTTCAGATCCCCTGAACTAAGTCAGCCCATCTGAAGTTCTCTCCTCTTAGTGGCACAAAACCCAGGAGGTTGACATGTTTGCTCGTCACGTTACCATGCACCTGAAGCCCAATACCCGTGCTGAGTTTACCCAGACAATCGAGAACGAGATTCTTCCTCTCCTTAAGAAACAGCACGGCTTCCAAGACGAAATCGTATTCGTCGACCCTAGCTCCGGAACGGAAGGGGTCGCTATCAGTCTTTGGGACAAGAAAGAAGACGCGGAAGCCTATCTCCGCGGCAGCTATCCAGAAGTGCTCAAGGCTTTGGCGAAAGTGATCGACGGCACTCCTGAGGTCCGAAACTTTGAGGTTGCTAACTCAACCTTGCAAAACAGGCCTGCTCGCATAGCAGCCTGATGCAAGCAGGCAAGGCTTTCTCGTTCAGTTGGGGGCGGCCGATCCCCGTCCCCTTACGGAAGGAAAAGAAGAGTCGAGGTTAGATCTTTCTGGTCACGCCCGCTTCTCAAAGGTAACTGCTTTCCGAAACGCCCGCCTCCAGAAGACTTTGGAGGTGTTCAGTGCCCCAGCAATCGCAGATTTCCTTTCCAATGGGCACGAAAAACGTGCTCATCATCGATGGCAACGAAGCCATGCAGAAGGTGCGCGCCCGCGTGCTGAGAAGCCACGGAGTTCGCGTGCACACGGCCAAAAGCGTCACGGAAGCAGAGTTGCTCTGGGTCCCTGATTTTTTCGATTTGGTACTGCTGGACGTGCGCCAGAGATCCAAGGAAGCAGTGGAGTTCTGGCGGACGATTCGACGCCAGCATCCAGCTCAGCGGATCAGTTTCCTGGTTGGACCCCCAACCTACCTGTCGCCCACCTGCGCCGACGAGGTCATTGCCCGCGACGAGGTTCCTGAAGACTGGGTGCAGGGCCCAGGACTCCTGCATCTCGCATAAGGCGTGACAAGACCGATAGCAGCCAGATGGAGACAATAAACCAAGGAGAAACTTCCATGAAACCGGAGCTTTTGACCAAGAGAGATGGAGCTATCACAACTCATGATGAGGAGAACGTGCGCGCACGCGCTTATGAGCTATACGAGGTGCGCGGCAGAATGGATGGCCATGCGGAAGAAGACTGGCTTCAAGCAGAATGCGAAGTAGCGGAAAGCAGCGAACGAAAAGCCGTCCGAGCCTCAAGCTCAAAAATCACTGTGAAAATCGTTGGTGAAGCCTGACGGGGTTGGACGATCACGTGGTGGAGAACGATGCTCTAACCACCGGAGGTAAGCCATGACTAACATATACGTCGGAAACTTAGATTTTTCCACTCACGAAGACCAGCTTCAGACATTATTCGCAGCGTACGGAACAGTAAAAACGGTCACGGCCGTCACGGATCGCGACACAGGTCAACCGCGGGGATTTGCGTTCGTCGAGATGACGAATGCTGCGGAGGCGCGAGATGCTATTCGTATCCTGAACGGTTCGGTCCACGGCGGGCGCGCCCTGATTGTCAATGAAGCTCGCCCTAAGCTCTACCGCAGTGGCGAACATGAGTCACTTCCCAGTAGGGATCACCGGCGCCATCGTATCTAAATGGTTGGAGACACGATGTGGTTGGCTGTTCCTGTGGCAAGCATTCGGGAGATTTCGACACACTTTCAGACCGGCCTGCCAAGCGAAACAAGGGAGAATTATGAATACAGGCAGCTCTAACTCGGACAGCAGAGCGTGGAGGGATTTGTACAAGGCTGCACTCTTTGAGGTCGATAACGCCAGACTCCCGGAGCGCATTGCGCAAGCAGAGAAAGCACTTGCACTAAGGGCACGGGAGTTGTTTCACATAGCCGGAGACAACATCGAAGAGGAACAAGCTCTGGATGACACGATGTACGCTTTGCATGCTCTGCGGAACACATCGCAAACTAGCCACTGTATACCGCATCGCAGTGAGGCTGCCTAGGTTAACTCTCAGATGCTGCGCCATCCCTTTCCGGGATCGCCCTGCGTGCACCTCTCGCCTACGGCGTTATTCGTGCACGTTGTCGAGAAATAATCTGAGCTTGCCGGAGCGTGAAGGCTGGCGCAGCTTGCGCAAAGCCTTGGCTTCGATCTGGCGAATGCGCTCGCGGGTGACGGCGAACGCCCGACCAACCTCCTCCAGCGTGTGCTCCGAATCGTCCTCCAGGCCAAAGCGCATCCTCATGATCTTCTCCTCGCGCAGTGTCAGGGTGTGCAGCACGAGCGCGGTCTGCTCCTTCAGGTTCAAGTTGATGGCCGCCTCGTCCGGTGCGAGCACAGCGCTGTCTTCGATGAAGTCGCCGAGATGAGAATCCCCCTCCTCCCCAATTGGCGTCTCTAGCGAGATCGGTACCTGCATGATCTTGCGCACTTTGCGCAGCTTGGCTGCGGGAATGTCCATGCGTTTGGCAATCTCTAACGAGGTCGGTTCGCGGCCCAACTCCTGGACCAGTTGCCGCGAGACGCGAATCAGCTTGTTGACGATCTCGACCATGTGCACCGGGAGGCGGATGGTGCGCGCCTGGTCGGCAATGGCGCGGGTGATTGCCTGGCGAATCCACCACGTCGCGTAGGTTGAAAACTTGTAGCCGCGGCGATACTCGAACTTGTCCACTCCCTTCATCAGGCCGACGTTGCCCTCCTGGATCAGGTCGAGGAACTGAAGCCCGCGGTTGCCATACTTTTTGGCGATGGAAACCACGAGGCGGAGGTTGGCTTCGATGAGTTCGTGTTTGGCCTGCTCCACGTCCATCTCGCCCTGGATGATTTCGCGCTGCGTTCGCCGCAGCTCCTGGAAGCTGACGCCGGCGTCGCTTTCCAGGCTTCTCAGGTCGGCACGATGCTGCCCCTGCGCCTTGCGGTAACCTTTCTGGAGTTCTTGGCTGCGCGTGATCTCAATCTTCTTTTCCAGGTTGCTGACCTGCCGGTCGAGTGAGCGCATCATGTCCATAGTTTTATTCACCCGATCGACTAGGCGTTTGCGCTCGAAGTTGGTGAAACGGAGGTTGCGGATGATCAGCGAGAGCCGAACGATCTCGCGGCCCAGGCCGCATCGGCAGCGGCGGTATTCGCGTGCTTTCTTCTTTGCTGGGATGGTCGCTAGTCTTCCGGCCAGCTTTCTGGCTCTTTTGTAATGCTTCTGCAGTTCGTCGATGCGGCGCGTGGTGTCCTTGACGCGGTTCTGCAGGATGTCCTCGGCCATTTCTTCCTCATCGAAGGCGACAATTTCCTTGATCGAGCGCACACCGCGCTTCAAATCCTCGGCGATGGCCAGAATCTGACGGATCACAATAGGCGAGCGTGAAAGTGCCTTCAGCACGCGCAGCTGTCCGCGCTCGATGCGCTTGGCAATATCCACTTCCCCTTGGCGGGTGAGCAGAGGCACTGTGCCCATCTTGCGCAGGTAGATACGCACCGGATCGTTGGTCTTTTCAAGAGCCGCTAAGGTCAGGTCTAGCTCGACTTCGTCGCTGGCCTCAACTTCGTTGTCAAGCTGGTTTTTGAGGGACGAGGTGGGCAGCTTCGGCTGGCCCTCAAGCACGTCAATGCCGTGCGTCCCGATGGTGGCGAGCAGGTCGTGCAGGGACTCCGGAGAATGGACGTCATGGGGAGTCAGGTTCTTCACCTCGTTGTAAGCGAGATAGCCCTTTTCCTTTCCGGCGTCAATGAGCTTCTTAATGTCGTCAAGAGCCAAGAGGAATCCCTTCGGCGCCGTCCTGCATGGAGCAAAGGGTTCTTAATTGATTTTGCAGCGGCAAGTTCAACTGAGACGGCGGGAACCCAAAACTGAAACGATGCTAGCATGGGGTGCTAGCCTTCTCCTAACTAGACATTTCGTCCAGTACTTCGGCAATCGTCTAAAGGCGAATTGAGGCCCACATCTGACTTCTACTCTTTTGAATGGCTGCTGTCTGTACGCTACCGTCCTTT
>DATNKA010000115.1:0-5706 GCA_035603655.1 Candidatus Acidiferrales bacterium
CCTCGTGCCAACGCTTTGGACCCCTCTACTACCCGCCCCAACGGCTCCGTGATACTGCGGGTGATTACTACCCCGAGGCCAGCGGCAATCAAGAGCGTGACGAATCCCGTGATTGGCACAGCGAGAAAGATTCGGCGTTCAGCGCGCGAAATATTTAAAGCTGCTTGCGCGCGCTGCTCTTCAACCTCGCGGGTTACATCTTTGACTAACTCGGAACTCAGGGACTCCAGCGGCTGAACCTGTCGCTCGATCCGGAAACGCACCGCGTCCCACTCTCCCGATGCGGCCGCGGCTGCGATCGCATCCAGATGCGACGGCAGGGTACGCTCAATTGATTCCAGAGTTGGCAGCACTGTCTGGTCCACCTTCATCTCGGGAGGCAGGTGATAGAAGGCCGCCAAGGTGCGCTGGGCGTCGTCAAGAAGGCCCTTCCGAAGCGTGGCCGATTCTTTCAGCAACCGAGCAGAATCTTCAGAACGCGCCAAAACACCGAGCCTCTCGTAGAATGACAGCAGACCGGTATGTACCCGCAGCACCTCGATGAGCTCTTCGTTTACACCGTTCAAACGTTCCGCCTGGACACGGATCAAGTGCAACTGCCAAAGGAGGACGCCATTGCCAACCAACATCAGCACAATGACGAAGACAAAGCATAGGGTCAGGCGGCGATGGATGTTGACGCGGTAGAGGAATGGAATGTTCGCCAACGCATGCCTCAGCCATCCAGAAAATCGAGTCGGGCTTTTGGAGTGTTTCATGCGCTATCGTTACTTGAGTTTCCCACGGACCAGCCTCCGTCGAAACGGCCTGCAGGTGACCTCGCTAGCGAACCGATTCCGCAGTCTGATCTTTGTGATTTCGAATCCCGCTCGGGGGTCCCGTCTTGAATCCAGTGATCCCAACTAGTTCCTTTTCCAACTCTTTCGCAGCTTCGGGCGCTTTGGTTTTGCCCGTTAAAACAGAACGCACTGCCCGGATATAAGCGTGATCCACGTCTTCATATCGCTGTCCAACAATCGTAGCGGGTCGATTTACCACGCCCGTTCCGCGCCCAACGTGAGCAAAATCAGAGTACACCGTTAATATTGCGGGCTCCTCGTGCAGCTCAGGCTGCTCCAGTGCTTTGGAATGCGAGCGTACCTCAGACTGCATTTCTTCATGGACAAGGAATCGGACCAACTCCACTGCTTCAGAGGGATGAACTGCCGATCGAGAAACCCCGAGACCGAAGCCGCCCAAAGTCGCAGCTTGCCCAGTATTACCGCCTGGGACACTGGTGATACCAATCCTCGAGCTACCGATCTTCGCTGTGTCTCGAATTGCCGGGTTAGCCTCAGCCTCGACGCTCAGAAGGTAAGACCGCGCCCACCCACGAAAAAAAGCTGCCTGTCCGGAGTAAAATGCGTTGACGGCATCCCATTCCTCATAGGAAATCACATCGGGAGTTGAGATCCAACCTATCCAGTGCGAAGCGCGTTGCCAGGCGCGGATGACGTTAGGATTGTTCACGCTGATCGTGTTGTCGGCTTCGATGATACTCCCGCCACCCTCTGACGTCTGCCATTCCAGCGCGTTGCAGGCCAAACCTTCGCCGGCCGTACCTGGCCACATAAACCCCCAAAAATTCTTTTGTCCTTTGGCACGCTCTCCCCGCTGGATGCGGGTGGCCATTTTCTCGAGTTGGTCCCATGTGCTGGGCGGTGCACCGTACCCATACTCTTGAAGAAGATCTCTTCGATAAAACAAAACTCCTATGTCGGCATGAAATGGCATGGCAACTAGCTTCCCCTTGACTGTGTAACTCGAGACTACATCCGGGCTTACGGAAGAGAGTTCTGTTGCAAAATATGGTTTCAGATCGATCAAATCCTGACTCAATATTCCGGGCCAGATTACATCGATGCCCAACACATCGGGACCTGCTCCTCCTCCGAGTACCCCCCGCGCCATGTCTAGCTGGTCAAGAGTGGGCTCCGGAGTGGGCAGGTGCTTGGCCCTAATTCCGGTTTGCCGCCTGAACTCCAGCAATCTTTCATCTGGTAGCACATTGCGTTCTGTCAGGTCGTGCGACCACTCCGGATCGAGGAAAGTCAGCGTCACGGGTTCTTGTGCAGGATGCCGGCATCCGCCGAGTGACAAAACAATGAGAAAAATGCCGATCATCTTCGTTAAACGTCCCAGCCGAGGGTGTCCGAGAGCCACATGCCGATTTCCGGCAGCCGCAACGTCCGTGCGCATGACATGGATCATACAATCATCTCTCCCCCGTCTACGCGAGCGGCCAGGCTCGTCCTTTCAGAATCCCTGCGCTAGGAGCCAATGGGAACTCCAATCTGTGTCTTCGAAATCTCAAGCCTCGTCACCCCAGCGCTTGCTACAGACAGGCCTGCGCAAATCAGATCGCGCTTCGAATTCGAAATACAACTGCTTCGGCAGGGCAGTTCGCTCGGCGATTACGACCTCCAGAGCCTCCTTGCTAAGTCTGACCCAGACCATGACGATTGCAAAGATCAGGAACACCAGCTCATAAAGAACGCGCGAGAGGCTGCTGCTTTCACCCTCGAAAATGAAGCCGCGGATCAGCGACGCACGCAAGACCGCCACAATACCGGGCTTCGTGCCGCCGTACCAAAATGTGATCGCGATCGCGGACAGTGCAAATGCAGCAAACAAATGAGGCAGATTGAAGTGGTGAAACAGAAGACCGAGCAACAGAGCGCCGGAGACCGAAACAAATGCCAATTCGTAACGGCGCGCGACCGACGCACCTGGGCCCGTCACCTTTTTGGCTCTAGCTGAATCAGCCATGGTTCAGCCCCCTCACGCTGAGATCAAGGCTACGACGGTTCCCGTACTGGTATTACTGTAGCTCCGTTGCCAAAGGCCGCACAACGCGCGGTGTACCACTTCAGAGTGGCTCGTAAGATCGAGCAAGAATACGCTGACCCATGTGACGGTACGCTCCGTAGGCTCACGGAAGCAGCAATACCTGCCCAGCCGTCTTGCGACTTTCCAGATCTCAGTGCGCCTGAGCCGCCTTGCTCAAGGAATTCGTGCGCTCTATGCGACGCTTCGGTGCACCGGAAACGACTGACTGAAAGACCTCTGTCGTTTTAATCGTTGTCGAACGCGCGAAGCGCAGTGAGCGAATTCCGAACGCCCTCGTTCTGCCAATTACGATGTTAGATGTCTCGAAAATTACAGAATTTTGCAAACTCTTTTGCCGACATCCGGGATCTGGACCTGGGATGCTGTGTGATGAAGCATACGCCGCAGCGACTGTTTTAAGGCAGCACTATTTTCTTGGTGCAAGCTGGGATGAATCAGACAAAAGCCAAAGCCAGCGTTTTAAAGAGCACCTTTCAGGCTGTCTTCCTTCTCACGAGACTTTGACAGGGAGTTAACAATCAAATGACATACCGCCCGAATCTCGTCCTTCCTCGCCAGTGTCTAACTCTGCATGCGTTGTGAAAAGCCAAGGCAACAAACTTTAATCCTGGAGACATAATTAATGAAAAGCCGTTTCGTACGTGTTTCACTCCTTCTTTCCACTGGGCTGGTTGCCTACAGCTTTGGGCTGCACAACCCAACCAAAGTGGTCAGCAGGTATTTACTGGGGAAGTCACCGACACATTTTGTGCCGCGAACAAATCGCACGAAGAAATGATGAATGAAAATAAAACCATGGGACGCGACAAACAAACATGTACACAAAAGTGCGCGCAGATGGGTGCCAAATACGTCCTACTTGACGCGTCGAAAGGGACGGTTTATCAGCTCGACGACCAAGGAAAGGCTGCGGCGTTTGCAGGCATGGAGGTGCGGGTTGTGGGTTTTCTGGAAAACAACCAGCTCAAGATTGCAAGCATCAGCGTCGGTTCGTCGGCCGTAGCGTCTGGCCAGTAGGCCGGAATCTCAACGTTGGAGGCAGTGCCTTATCAACCTGCGTCCCCTGGTTGGTTAAGGCACTAGCCTGCAACCGTAACACTCCACGAATCGGACAGGCAATTCTTGTCTGATGGATGTTCCGATTCGCAGATTCTCCATCCAATTCCCGCTGACATTCGTTCTCTCCTTAACGTTAAGTCTCCGCGATACTTCGAGAGTCAGAGCGCAAAATCGGTCAAAGGCCTGGCTGCGAAGGAATTTTGAACCCACGATTGTGACGCAATCGTGCCGGCGACGAACTTTAACAATTACATGTAAGTACCTGAAAACATGGCGGCCAGGGACGGAGCTGAACCGCCGACGCCAGGCTTTTCAGGGCTACGTTAAGCCTGTAGTCTCAACAATTTAAGTGACTCCAGGTGGCCGCCTAAGTCCTGGAGAAGACGTGAGAGACACGCGACTCGTGGGTTGAAATCGTGGGTTCAAAAAAGACAGGCAAGAGACTCCCCTTCCTCGCTGAGTTCAATGGTTTTTGTGTTCGTCGTGATCGTGATTTTCGTGCCAGGCATTCTCACTCAGGGACGCCTGTTTTCACCACCTCATTGAGTCTCTGTCCGAGGTCGACATAAAACCACAATCGATCTTGGAGCCACCAGGTATTTCGTCCGTTCTAAAGGGATTCCGTCGTCCGAGAAATCATCTGGGCTGGGCAAAGCAGTGTCCACGATTCTGTTCCACTCCTGTGCTGTTCCCTCCTGCACATCGAACTCCAACTCTCCCCAATACGCATTGATCATTGCATAGATGTCGTCATCACCTTGAGAAGCGCCGTGAAGGCAAAATGCTAGGCTGTGCGACTCGTGGGACAAATCGACCGTGGGGCCGACGCCGTACCAGGAAACATCCTCCCGCCAGAACCTGCTCCGGCTCAGCGAGGGATGATTTCTTCGGAACGCAATCATCTTCTTGAAGAACTGGAAAAGATCCTTATTGGATCGGAGTTGACTCCAATCCAGCCATCCAATTTCGTTATCCTGGTTATAGGGATTGTTGTTGCCGAGTTGAGTATTCAGGAATTCGTCGCCGGCGCGAAACATCGGCGTACCGTTGGATAAGAAGAGCAGACAGCAGAGATTCTTTACTTGCTTCCGGCGCAACGCGCGGACAGCAGGGGAGACACCATCGTCCCCTTCCTGTCCACAATTCCAACTGTAGTTCGCATCAGTGCCGTCCTGATTATTATTTCCGTTTTGCAAATTGTGCTTGCGATCATAAGAAACAAGATCGTAGAGGGTGAAGCCGTCGTGGGACGTAACATAATTCACACTCTGAAATGCGTGATAAGCGTCGGCGCGGCTGTCTGGAAACAAATCATCGCTGCCATAGATACGTCGCATCACCTCGGGAACCATCCCCGCGTCGCCCTTGACAAACCGGCGAATGTCGTCGCGAAAGCGGCCGTTCCACTGCAGCCAAGTCAGGCCAGGAAATCCGCGCCCCAGCTGATAAGCGGCTGTGTCCCAAGGTTCTGCGATCAAACGCACCCGCCCTAATTCCGGGTCCGCGGCAATTTCACTGAAGATGGGCGCTTCGCCCCAGTTGAGAGATCCGTCTGCATTGCGGCTGAATACCGACGCCAGATCAAAGCGGAATCCGTCGATATGCATGCCTCGCTTCCAATAACGCAGACTATCAATCACCATCTTGCGCACATGTGCCTGGCCGAAATTCAAGGTATTGCCGGTGCCGGAGTAATTGGCGTAGGGATTTGCCGGATCGGAGGACATCATGTAATAGCCCGCGCTGTCGAGACCCTTG
>DATNKA010000116.1:0-2113 GCA_035603655.1 Candidatus Acidiferrales bacterium
GGATCGAAGTTCTCGATCGAACAAATGATGATGACGTTGTCCTTGGTGTCGCGCATCACCTCGAGTTCGAATTCCTTCCATCCCAGCACCGACTCTTCGATCAGCGCCTCGTGCACCGGAGACATATCCAAACCGCGGGTCAGCACCTCCAGAAGCTCTTCGCGGTTATAGGCGATGCCGCCGCCGGAGCCTCCCAGCGTGAACGACGGCCGCACGATTACGGGAAAGCCAATCTTGCCCGCAAATTCCAGCCCATCTTTTGTGCTGTTCACCAGCGCCGACTTGGGCACATCGAGCCCGATCTTCTGCATCGCGTCCTTGAAGAAGAGACGGTCTTCGGCTTTCTTAATGGCCGCGACGTTCGCACCAATCAGGCTCACGTCATATTTTTCCAGAACGCCGCCATCAGAAAGTTCGATTGCCAAATTGAGCGCAGTCTGTCCGCCCACCGTAGGTAGTACCGCAAAACCGGTGCCTGGCGATAGTTCCCGCTCGATGCGGATAATCTCTTCCAGATACTCAAGCGTCATGGGCTCGATGTAAGTGCGGTCTGCGATTTCCGGGTCGGTCATGATGGTCGCTGGATTCGAGTTAGCCAGCACCACCTCATAGCCCTCAGACTTGAGCGCCTTGCAAGCCTGCGTGCCGGAGTAATCGAATTCCGCCGACTGCCCAATGACGATGGGGCCGGAGCCGACGATCAGGATTTTCGAGATGTCAGTGCGTTTGGGCATTGGTTATTGAATAGGACAACCGACGAACGGTTGGTCAGTCGGGTTCGCTTGCAAGAGGAGTTTGATTTCGCAGTGTCGTCCTTCACGACAAAGCACCCTTACGGGCTGCTTAAAGCCACGATTCGGAGCAAGCCGGGAGCGGTATCTGCCGACATCCCCGACTCCCAGATCAAAATGGCCATCTTTATTCGTAGAGATGGGGCGATACAAAACCAACTTTTCCTTCTCGTCCGCCCTTTTCAAAACCATCTTCGAATTCACGAACTGCGCGCCGCTTGAATCCTTCAACTCTAGGTGAATCTTGCCATTGGCTGCGAAATTGGAGGGGACGACTTCTTCACTGCACGGAATCTGTTCTGGCCCTATTACCATTTGGGCAAACGCAGCGCTCGCAAACAACACCATCGCGGCAACTATTTTCATTAAGGCCAAATCGTAGCTGTTCGCTGGCCACGCCCTTCTCACCCCTGCCACTCCTCCATCATCTTCACGAAAACTTTGAACAGATAATGCGAATCATGCGGCCCGGGCGCGGCTTCGGGGTGATACTGCACGCTGAACAGTGGCAGATTGCGATGCCGCAAGCCTTCCAAGGTTTGGTCGTTCAGATCTATGTGCGTCAGCTCCACCTCGCTCTCAGGCAACGAATCCGGATCCACGGCAAAGTTATGGTTGTGGGCTGTGATTTCAATCTTTCCCGTGTTCAACTGCTTCACCGGATGATTCCCGCCGTGGTGGCCGAACTTCAGCTTGAAAGTTTTTCCGCCAAGCGCGATGCCAGTAAGCTGGTGCCCCAAGCAAATCCCAAAGATGGGCTGCCGTCCCATAAGGCGCCTTATCGAATCGACCGCATAGGTGCACGGCTCCGGATCGCCCGGGCCATTCGACAAGAAAACTCCATCCGGTTTTAAGGCCAGTACATCTTCGGCCAGAGTCTGCGCCGGCACTACCGTCACGCGACACCCTTCTCCCCGCAACTTACGTAGAATGTTCTGTTTGATCCCAAAGTCATAAGCTACTACATGAAATCGCGCGGGCTCGTCCTTCACCCCCACCATGGCCACCGGCTCGTGTGAACGCTCGCCCACTTCCCATACGTAAGACCGCTTGGTGCTGACTTCTTTGGCCAGGTCAGTGCCATCCATTTTCGGAATCGATCGAGCCTTGGCCACGAGTTTGTCGGTATCGCTCTCGAGAGTAGAAACCACCCCACGCATCACGCCGTGGTCGCGCAGATGCCGCACCAGGCAACGCGTGTCGATATCGGAAAGCACGGGCACCTTAAACTGTTCCAGGTACTCCTCGGTCACCTGCTGCGAGCGCCAGTTCGAGCTGACTTTCGAGAATTCGCGGACGATCACCCCTTCGATCCACGGACG
>DATNKA010000117.1:0-8340 GCA_035603655.1 Candidatus Acidiferrales bacterium
CCTGGGTTGGGATGAAGCATATAAACAGTCTGAACGGCTGGACCTGCACCGCAGGACAGCCTGGACGATCTTCGAGAAAGGCCTGGCCTACCGCGACTTCACGCCTGCGCATACTGGGGAAGCTGAAAGATCCGGCGCGCAAGGAACCTGGCTGTTCAATCCTGGCGCCCGTGAGCTTTCCCCCGCCGAAAGTGATCGCCGCGCTGCGGCGGGAGAGCCGTTTGCGTTGCGCTTTCGCGTGCCGCGGGAGGGTGGACGCCTTGTGCGATTTGCCGATGCGGTGTATGGCGAGCAAGTGAAGGCCGCCACCGACATTGAGGACTTCGCGCTACTCCGTTCTGACGGCATGCCGACCTATCATCTGGCATCCTGCGCAGACGATGCCGACCTGCGAATCTCCCACATCATCCGGGGTCAGGACCATCTCTCGAACACTTACAAGCACGTGTTGATCTTCGAAGCTGCGGGTTGCACACTGCCGCAGTTTGCGCACCTGCCGTTGCTGGTCGCGCCTGACGGCACCAAACTTTCCAAGCGCCGCCACGGTCCGGTCGTGAGCGTGACCACCTACCGCGACGCCGGATTTCTATCGGAAGCCTTCATCAATTTCCTCTGCCTGCTCGGGTGGTCTCCTAAGAATGACCGCGAGAATATGTCGCTCGAGGAACTCACGGACATCTTCTCGCTCGAAGGCATCAATCGCTCGAACGCAGTGGTGAACTTTAAGGAGCCTGCGGCAACTCCGGAAGAGACATTCGATCCGAAAGCGGTGTGGCTGAACGCCGAGCACATTCGCGGATTGCCGGTGGAGCAGTTGAGTGCGCGTCTGCTGCCGATCGTGCGCGCCGCCGGGTTCGACGTCACATCTGACAAAATGCTGCGAATCACGCCGCTGATCCGGGAGCGCATTAAGTTGCTGCGGGAGGTGATGACCGCCGCTGACTTCTTTTTGGTTGATCAATTGCCGCCCTACGACCCGGCCGAGCTCATCCCCCAAAAGGGAGACATGGCCATGGCGCTAAAAGTCCTGACGCGGGCGCAGGACGTGCTGGCCCAGGTCGAGTTCAAGCACGATCCGCTGGATCAGGCTCTGCGCGCCGCAGCTCAGGAACTGGGAGTGAAGGCGGGACAAATGTTCCAGCCCGTCCGCGTCGCAGTGTGTGGCCGCAAGAATGCCCCGCCGCTGTTTGAGACGCTGGAAGTGCTGGGACGGGAGACTACGCTGGCGCGGGTTGAGCAGGCTATCGGGAAGGCCGCCCCTGCCGGAGTCTGATCAACTCCCCGAGATACGCTCCCTGCGATAAGATCAGAGGGTAATGAATCCCCATCCGCCAACGGAAGCTGGAGAAAAAGCTGTGGCTGCCTCGCTCGGGCCCGCGCCGTCGAACTTCGTGCGCGACATTATCCTCGAAGACCTCAGGACCAACAAGCACAATGGCCGGGTGCAGACGCGCTTTCCTCCCGAGCCGAATGGCTATCTGCACATCGGGCATGCCAAGGCGATCTGCATTGATTTCGGCCTGGCCGACGAATTCAGCGGACATACCAATCTCCGCTTCGACGATACCAATCCCGAGAAGGAAGAGACGGAATACGTCGAGTCCATCAAGGGCGATGTCAACTGGCTCGGGTTTCAGTGGGACGGGCTGTTCTATGCTTCCGATTATTTTGACCAACTTTACGAATGGGCGTTCAAACTTATCAAGGACGGAAAGGCCTACGTCGACGATCTATCGGCCGAGGAGATTCGCCAGCATCGCGGCACGCTGACCGAGCCGGGCAAGGATAGTCCGTACCGCAACCGGTCAGTCGAGGAGAATTTGGATTTGTTTGAGCGCATGCGGGCCGGCGAATTCCCTGACGGCTCGCGGGTTTTGCGAGCGAAGATCGATATGGGTTCGCCCAATCTCAACTTGCGCGATCCGGTAATGTACCGCATCTTGCATGCCGAGCATCACCGCACCGGCAACAAGTGGTGCATCTATCCGCTGTATGACTACGCGCATGGACAATCGGATTCCATTGAGCGGGTCACCCACTCCCTGTGCACGCTGGAGTTTGAAGATCATCGCCCGCTTTACAACTGGTTCATCGAACAACTGGGGATTTTTCCGTCGCGGCAGATCGAATTTGACCGCCTGAATCTTACCTACACGCTGTTGAGTAAACGCAAGCTGCTGCAATTGGTGCAGGAAGGCCGGGTAAGCGGGTGGGACGATCCGCGCATGCCCACGCTGGGCGGCATTCGGAGGCGGGGATATACACCCGAGGCGGTGCGTAATTTCTGTGGCGCGATTGGCGTCTCCAAGACTAACGGTTCCATCGAGCTGGCGATGCTCGAACACTTCGTCCGCGAGGATCTGAACCGGCATGCGCCGCGCGTGATGGCGGTGCTGCGTCCGCTGAAAGTTGTGATCGACAACTATCCAGAGCTGCAGGTTGAACAGATGGACGCGGTCAACAATCCGGAGGATGCGACCGCCGGCAACCGCAAGGTGCCGTTCTCTCGCGTGCTCTATATCGAGCAGGACGACTTCCGCGAAGCGCCGCCCAAGGGATACTTTCGCCTCTCGCCCGGACGCGAGGTGCGCCTGCGCTACGGATACTTCGTTACCTGCAAGAGCATTGTGAAAAACGAAATGGGCGAAGTGGTGGAGGTGCACTGCAGCTACGATCCCGCTTCGCGTGGCGGCAATTCTCCGGATGGGCGAAAGGTGAAAGGGACGCTTCACTGGGTATCAGCCGCGCATGCCGTCGATGCCGAAGTTCGGATTTACGAGAATCTGTTCACCAAAGAAAACCCAGGCGACGTGGAAGAGGGTCAGGATTTCACAGCGAACCTCAATCCCAACTCGCTGGAGATAATCACCTCCGCGAAGCTCGAACCTTCGCTGGCTACGGCGGCAATCGGCAGCCGGTTTCAGTTTGAAAGGCTCGGATATTTTTGCGTCGATCCAGAGTCGAAAGTCGGTAAGCCGGTGTTCAACCGCACCGTCGCCCTCAAAGACACCTGGGCGAAGGTGGAGAAAAAGCAGAAATCGAAAAATGGAGGGACGATTGGCTGAAGCAGTGACTTGCTTGCAATGCGGCAAGCAAGTTTCCGCAAGCCTAGCCGGGGCTTCTAGCGATGCCCCGAGAACCTCAGCGCGAAACTGAAGGCCTGCGTACGCGAACTAGGGACTGGTTTCGGCCGAAACCGACGACAGGCAGGTACGGAGTTAAGCGGGCGCAGCCATTCAGAAAGTAAAAACCGGGCAGCGAATTCAACTGGGGGCATCCGCCTGTCGAGCCACGCGAATACTGTCGGCGCGGATCAAACTCGCTTGCGGCTTTGAGCTAGGAGTTGAAGCGTAATCGTGCAACTTAGTTATGTATATGCGGACTCTGCGCCGGGTTCGCATGATGCGCGGGCGGTTCCTTCACCACCTTCACTTCAAAGCTCACCGGAAGAGTTTTCGGCGGATAGCAGGCGGCATTGTCGCAGGCCTGATAGCGCAGGACTCCGTGCACCACGTATTTTCCCGGCACGACTGAGTGCAGCGGATGGACGGCTACGGCGATGGTGAAATCTCCGCTGTACACGCTAAGTTTTTCGTCGGGCGAGAAAGGGAAGCTGGCATCCTCGCCCGCTGGATATTGAATTTTTCCCAGGATGATATCGGTAGGCAAATCCATCTTCAAAGCGGTCGGGATAAGGAACTCGGACTTGGGTGCGTTGGAATTGATGTGGTAGCCAGGGGGGACTCGGAAATTCAGGTCCACCATCGTCGCCTGGGCGCGTTGAGCTGTGGTCAGGGGCACTGCGGCCACGGAAAGCGACGGAGCCTTGCCCGGCACTTGAGCGGCTCCGGGAATGACTAACAACAGCCCAGCCATGAAGCAGAGGAGCCGGCAAGTCGACGGTTCTTGCTTCCGAAGATTCGGTTTGTAATTCATTCTTCAGCCAAAGGAATGAAAATATGTTTAGTGGAATTGTAGAACGATTATCAGTGTAGTGCGGGGTTACTTCAGAGCAGGTCCGTTTTCCCGCGTCGTCGGTATCGATGCCTGGCTGGTAGCAGGCCGCGTGTTCAACGCCTTCTTTATCGAATCCTCGATTTCTGCCTTGCCTCTCAGTCCCAGGATCTTGTCGACGATCTTGCCATCTCTTCCAATCACGAAGGTTTCCGGCAACGCGGGGACGCCACCGTACTGCTCTCCGACCGCTTCCTTTCCAATCAGGATCGGATAGTTCACGCCCATATCCTTGGCGAACTTGCCGATGTCTTCTTTGCTGGCTTCATCCATGGCGACGCCGATAATCTGGAATCCCTGTGACGCATATTGATTTTGTAATTCGACGAACCACGGCATTTCGATTTTGCACGGACCACACCAGGTCGCCCAAAAGTTGAGCAGCACCGCCTTGCCGCGAAGGTCGGAAAGACGGACGGTTTTGCCGTCGAGCGATTCGAGAGAAAAGTCGGGTGCGAGGCTCGATTGGGTCAGACGAGGGGCAAAAGACGAACCCGAGCCGCGGCGTGCGGAGTGAAATCCGACGTACAGCATGAGCGCGACGGCGAAGGCTACCACGATAAGGGTAAGAGGACTGCGTTTCACAAAAGGCGCTCCGTTCAAGACTCGAAAACCAGCGGGATTACAATGCAAACCGGTTCAGGAAAGAAAGCCAGTTCGAAATCATGGTAAAACGCCCCATCACCAGCAAGATTCCGAGGGCAATCAGCAAACCGCCAGAGGCCACTTCGACCGCATGCATGTGCGAGCGGAACCGGCTATAGAATTTAAGAAAGCGCTCCACACCCAGTGCCGTCAGCAAGAACGGCACTGCCAGGCCCAAGGAATAAATCGCGAGCAAGACCATGCCTTTCGACAAAGTATCCTGCGCGGCAGCCAGGGTAAGGATGCCGGCAAGAATAGGGCCGATGCATGGAGTCCAGCCGAAGGCGAAGGCGAAGCCGATCACGAAAGCGCCCACCGGCGTGCTACCGCCCTTCAACTCGTGCAAACGCGTGTCGGAATACAACGCCTTGATTTTAAGAATGCCGGTGAGGTGCAAGCCAAACAGGATAATGATTACCCCGGCCACAACCGCGAGCGTGTGCTTGTATTGCGCGGCGATCTGGCCTATTTCCGTGGAGATCGCGCCCAAAGTGATGAATACGACGCTGAAGCCGAGAATGAATCCGACGGAGTTCATCATCACCCGCCGCATCAGTCGCCCCTGCGACGATTTCAGTTCGTCCACGCCCGCGCCCGAGATGAGTGAAACGTAGCCCGGCACCAGCGGCAACACGCAAGGCGAGAGAAATGAAATGAGCCCAGCGAAAAAAGCAGCGATCGGAAGTGGGAGGCCTGACATTGGTTCCTTATATTGTACCTTTGCGGAGTGTTCCTCTATAACATCAGACGATGCGCGCGGCAATTAGTTGCAGACTGGTTGCTAAATCCTCCTCCTAGGGTACGTTTGCGTGCGGCGCCGGCGAGGGGCTGGAGGGTGCCGTCAACCCAGGCTCGGATTCCGCCAGCATCTTCCGCAAGAAACTCAAAGGCATGGCGGCATTCAGCACGGCGCGATTGCCCTCCTGCTTGACCTCGATGCTTTCAAAGAAGGACTTGACGTCGGGATCGGTGCCGCGCAGTCCCACCGCGTTTTCGCCGGTGTGAGTTAAGGCGACGAATACATTCACTTTATCGATTACTCCGCGCGCCTCTTCCGGGTTCGCGGTGAACGCCTCGGCGCGGACGTGCACTGCGTCGGCTCTCAGGTGAAGGGGGCTGCCATAGTTGCCGGAGACCACCACCGTCGCAGGACTGGCGAAGATCGCACTCCATCCTCCGGTCTGGAGAGCGGAGGGCTCGAGGCGCGCCACGGCCCAGGCCAGACTGGCGAACTGGACGTGCTTATAAAATTGGCGCAGCAGCGAAGGCCCGCCAAACGGCGAGGCCAGCCGCTTGGAACGGCCGACCATTCCGCGAATCACCGCCGGATCGTCATGGTTCGACGCCGCTACGGAGTCGGCGCTCAGCACCGCAACCCGCAGCGATCTGCCTTCCACGCGAATGGTGAAAATGTCGACCGACTGATAATTCTCAACCGCTTCTGCGATTTGTCGCAAATAGGAGGTCAGACGCTCGCTGTGAAATTTCCCCACCAGCACTTCGGAAAATCGCGGCTCCGGAGCGGAACCGCCGGTTCCGCCGCTCGGCCAATTGCCGGGGTAATGTACCGCGAAGGCCGCTTCATCCAGATCGCGCTCGAATTGAAATCCAGTCTCCCGGATGAAGCGCTCATATTCGGGATCATGGCTGACAAAGGGTAACTCTTTGCCCGCGTTTACTCTTCGAATGGGGCCGAGGTTCACATAGAAAAACGCATCCCCCCCAGGCAATATGCGGGCCGGCTCAGGCGGCGCATGTTTTCGGAGTTGCACCGCGAGGATCACCGCGGCGCCAACCAGTCCAACCGTCAAAAAGATAGGAAGAGTGCGCCTAATTCGCATGGAATGCGGTCAGGGCTGTCATCATACCACTCTCAGCCGTGGTAATTGCCTCTTTGGGCAAAGCCACGGTTGCATGGAATTTAACGCTTATGATAACTTAACTAATTGTCCCGGACATCTGAAAGGGATCGAGGGTATACTTGTGCGTGTAGGGCGCGCAGGTTCCCGAATTGCTGGCGTAGCTCAGGTGGTAGAGCATCTGATTTGTAATCAGAGGGTCGGGGGTTCAAATCCCTTCGCCAGCTCCAGTAATGCGACAGTCTAGAAATGCCGGAAGCGAGATTCCGGTGGGCAGCGGTACTCGGTAGATGGCGGCGCAACAGGTTTTTCCAACGCACTCCATTCGGAACGTTATCCGGCGTGTAGTGATCTTCGCGCGGTAATCCGTAAGCGCGATTCTTGGTTTCCCTGGTTTGCGAAAACTTGTTTTGCGAAGATCTGGCTGGCGAGGACAACAGCGGGTTTGTGTTTCCTCAATCGCTTGCTGGATCGAACGCGACGACTGCATCGCCCGGCAGTTTTGCACAGGTGGGTGAGTGGTTAAAGCCAACAGACTGTAAATCTGTCCCTCCTAGCGAGGTACGAAGGTTCGAATCCTTCCCTGTGCACCAGTATTAGGCGGCACGGATTGTGAAGAAGTGAAGTAGAGATGTGCAGCAGGAGTTATGAGTCGCTTGGCAATGGCGCTGATTGCTTACTCGGTTTTAGGAGTTCTGGCGTTCGCCACGCTAAGCGATTTCCGGATCCGGTCGCTGACGCTGTTGATTCTGGCAATGTTCGCATTCAAGAGTTGGGTGCGACGTAAAGATGTATTGCATCCTGACGGTGACCGCGACCCGGAGTGAGTTGGCGCGGATGCGGTTTCTAGTTCTCGACGTAAGCTTTTTGGGCCGATGTAGCTCAGTTGGTAGAGCACTCCCTTGGTAAGGGAGAGGTCACCAGTTCAATCCTGGTCATCGGCTCCATGGGATGTGTGAAAGGGCTCGGCTTCAACCCTGCTAGTTTGGGTCGGAGAAGGGGCTTTCGCAGCTCAGGCCAGCCGGAAGGGCGGGAGTACCCCGTGGTAGAGTCACAGCCTTCCAGGTCCGAGCTGTTTAGCAGGCGTGAGCGAAGCGGAAGCCTGCTGGCGAGATCCTGAGCGGAGCGAAGGACCTCGGAGTTTCAATGCAGGCAGTTTGAGCGGGAGTAACTCAGTGGTAGAGTCACAGCCTTCCAAGCTGTTGGTCGCGGGTTCGATTCCCGTCTCCCGCTCCAAAGTTTGGTTCAGGTAAATGACAGTGGGCTTCGAACAGGCAGCGATCAAGGTTCAGAAGGAAGCGGAGTTTCGAAAGTTGCAAGCCGCAATCGAGCAGGCGTTCCTGCCCGAAAAGGCGGAGCGGTTCCTGAAGCAGTTGAACGGCAAAGGAATTCGCGTTCGCGATTTTGACGGAGTGCTGGCGGCCCGCGCCCTGGAAGACGCAGTCGGCTCGCAGGCGGGATTAAGCGCGTGGCAGTTGTATCAGGCGCTGCCAGTTTCGGATCAGGCGCAGATGCGGGAGTTTTATCTGTCTAGGCTGGAAGGCATCGACGCGACGCTGCGGCATAAGTTCAAGAAGCTGTACCAGTATTACTGACAAGCGAGGTACGGCAATTTGAGGCGTCTGAGCGGCGCGCCGAAATCCTGAGCGAAGCGCAGGATCTTTTTGGAAGGGACTAAAAGGAGAAATGGCGAAAGAGAAATTTGATCGCAATAAGCCGCACTGCAACGTGGGGACGATTGGTCATATCGACCACGGCAAGACCACGCTGACGGCGGCTATCACCAAGGTTTTGTCGAAGCATAATCCGAAGAACACGTTCC
>DATNKA010000118.1:0-2025 GCA_035603655.1 Candidatus Acidiferrales bacterium
GACAGGACCCAGCCGTGCCCGCGAGTTAGGCATCTGTAGATTCCCGAGACCTGCGCGGCTATGTTTGATTGCCGAATTAAGGCTTTGGGGCGGCGCAGGATTCCGCGAGCGAATCCAACTGCCAGAGGTTCACCTTTCCGAGAATGAGGCTCCCCAGCAATTTTCCATTCCCGCTGACTTTGATGGTCTGATGCTGAAATTGCTTCCACTGGCAACGCAGTGAGCCGTCGGATCCGTACAAGCTAAAGGCCTGTCGTTCATTTACGAGCACTTCGTTTCTAGCCGTGTCGGAAGCTACCCAATAACTGGGGTTCGTTGTCACCTTGCGTCCGGTCATCGTCTTAAGCTCATATCGCAAGAGGCCACTTTGCGAAGGAACAAACGCAACGACGCACCCTTCGATGGAAGCTAGAGCTAGAGTTGGGGTTGCTGTGGGTTGCACGCTGTCAAGGAGCGGTGTTGAAGCAATTTTGCTCCACGTATCTGTTTTCAAGCCAAACATTTTCTCCCGGTCTATCAGCCAGAGTTCCGATCCATCGCGTGTGAGAGCAAGATCGTAGGCATTTTCTAGATCGGCCAGAACTTTGGGCGGCTCACTCTTTAGATCAAGCACCTTCCCATTGTCCTGGTTGACATAGGCAATCCAACTCCCGTCTTGAGCAATAATCACCTTCTGAAGGTCATATTTGAATTTCCCAACTTCCGTGTGGATCTCTCGCAAAGGTTTGCCAGAATGAGGGTCCACAAGGCGAATCAGACCATGCTGGCTTGTCACCAACAGCTGTTTGGTTGCGTCGTTGTAGTCTGCCTCGAACACCGGTCCAGGCATTGGCTTAAACTGAGCAATGCGCTTCCCGGTTTCGCTATCTCGCACCTCCAGCCTCCCGGGGGCCCAACTCATAAACGTCAACTTGCCATCACGGCTAAAGTCAAAAGAGTCCAGCTGGAAATCCGGCGGCGTCTGATGAATTGAAAGGGTGTTGCCGGGGCCGAGCTTAACCGCACTAAATTGCCTCTCGTCTTGAAGAGTCCTCGTTGGAGAAGGGATCTCTGACAGCGTTGCCGGTGTCTGGGACGGGGCATTACAGGCCCACAAAAGCATGCTCGCGCAAAGAATGAATTTCATTGGTAGTCACGGTTAAAGCAAGTTGATCTTACATCGACTGCGGGCGGCTGTCTTCGCTGATTGCTGAATTACTCCTCATATTGCCGAGTGCGCCGTGCACGACGGCGCGCGCACTAGCTCGCTGCTTTCTCAACCAAACTCGTCTTCGGCGAAATGAATAGTCTTCGGGCTACCCATTTTAAAATCCGCCACCCCACGGCGGCCCCGGCAAGGATTGTGAACAGCCACAGCAGGATCGTGGGCAGATAGAACACAAACGTCGTCATCGAGGCAGCGTATTCACCGAACCCGTCGAGACCCTCACGGGCGGCGATCTTCAGCTGATACAGCGGACGCCAATTGAGGCCGAAGACTTGGGCATCGGCTTCAGCCCGCAGCGTGATGTTGATGGCTACGGTTTCAACTTGCTTCGACAGCGCCTCGAATTCCGCTTGCCTCTCCTCGATCGCCCCGCGGACTTCGTTCAACTTGTCGCTGACTTCGAGAGTGTCCTTCACGGTCGCAGCTTTATGCAGGATACCGAGATACTGTTGTTCCTGAGCCCGCAGGTTGCGCAGGCGCGCTTCCTGGTCGACATATTGTTTGGTGACGTCTTGGGCGTCGATGCTTTCGCTTTCCATGCGCAAGCTGAGCTTTCGGATCTGGGCGCGGACTTCGTCGAACTTCTCGGCCGGCACACGAATACTGAGCAAGGCGCTGGTCGCGTCCGCACCGCCATTAACGTTAGAGGTTTCGAGGAATCCTCCTGCACTTTGCGCAATCTGTATGATTTTCTCGGCAGTTTCGGCCGGAGTTTTGACGATGAGGCCAAGGGACTCCGTCCGGACTAGCCTATGGTCCTCCGACGAGGCTTCCTCTCTTCTGGCACGTCCTCCGGAAAATGTTATGAGAGAGGCGGG
>DATNKA010000119.1:0-2562 GCA_035603655.1 Candidatus Acidiferrales bacterium
GGTCGCGGGTCCGTGGCTCGCGGAGACCCTGAAGGGATTGCGCAGTCCGGAGGGATTGGCTGGCATCGATCCCGGCTCGGCTCTGAAGGGCACTCTGCGTCCCTATCAGCAGGTGGGAGTGCGCTGGCTTTACCTGCTTGCCAAGCTCGGGCTCGGAGCCTGCCTCGCCGACGATATGGGGTTGGGCAAGACTATTCAAATACTCTCCTTGTTGCTCGTGCTGAGAAACCAAAATCGCGAGCAACGGCAACCAAGTCTTCTAGTTGCGCCCGCTTCGCTTCTGGCCAATTGGGCATCAGAACTGGAGCGGTTTGCACCGAGTTTGAATGCGCTCATCGCCCATCCGTGGGCGCTGCCTGCCGCCGATCTTATGACACTCGCGCCTGGGCGTTTGCAGGATGTGGATCTGGTGATTACCAGTTACGGCTCGTTGCTACGTGTTCCATGGATTGCGGGTGCCTCCTGGCGCTTGGTTGTGATCGACGAAGCGCAAGCCATCAAGAATCCGGACGCCAAGCAAACCCGGATCGCCAAGAAGTTGAAGGCGCAGGCGAAGTTTGCGCTTACTGGCACGCCAGTCGAGAACCGGATTGGCGACCTCTGGTCCATCTTTGATTTTATGAATCCAGGACTGCTCGGAACGTCGAAGGAGTTCTCAAACTTCGTAAAGCGCCTGGAGGGTCGGACTCATAATCCGTACGCTCCACTGCGCGAACTGGTGCGCCCCTACATTCTACGGCGACTGAAAACCGACAAGACGGTGATCGCAGACTTGCCGGACAAGACCGAGGTGAAGGCGTTCTGCCAACTCAGCCGCAAGCAAGCTGCGCTCTACAAACAGGCAGTGGAAGAACTAGCGGAGGCGCTCGATGGAGCCGATGGCATCGGCCGCAAAGGTCTAGTACTGTCATTCCTGATGCGGTTCAAGCAGATTTGCAACCATCCGTCGCAGTGGCTGGGTGATGGCGTTTGGAGTGAAGAGGATAGTGGGAAATGGGCGCGCTTGCGCGACATCGTCGAAGTTATGGCCGCCAAACAAGAGAAGGTTCTCGTCTTCACTCAGTTTCGGGAGATGACGGTTCCGCTCGCGGCGTTTCTGGGATCGATTTTCGGGCGCTCCGGGCTGGTTCTTCACGGGGGAACCGAAGTCAAGAAGCGCAGGGATCTGGTCCGCCGGTTTCAAGAAGAGGAAGCTGTGCCTTTCTTCGTGCTTTCTCTCAAAGCGGGCGGCGCGGGCCTGAATCTCACTGCGGCATCCCATGTGGTTCACTTCGACCGCTGGTGGAACCCCGCGGTTGAGAACCAAGCCACGGATCGCGCTTTCCGCATTGGACAGAGCAAGAACGTGCTGGTGCACAAGTTCGTCTGCCGGGGAACCGTCGAGGAAAAAATCGACCAGATGATCGAATCAAAACGGCAGCTTTCGAAGGATTTGATCGAGGGCGGGGCCGAGCTGCTGCTCACTGAGTTGCAAGACGAAGACCTGCTAAAGTTGGTGGCGCTGGATCTCAATGCAGCGCTTAAGGAGGCGTGATTCGTGTATGACGGTTGGGGATGGCGACCTTATGTGTCAGCGGCGGAGCGACGGCTGCATGCCTTGCGCGAAATTGACAAACGCAGAAAGAAAGGACACGTCGTTTCGCCGGTGACGGCTGAAGGTCGGACGATCGTCAAGACCTTCTGGGGCAAGTCGTGGTGCGATAACCTCGAGCGCTATAGTGACTTTGCCAACCGCTTGCCGCGCGGGCGGACTTACGTGCGCAATGGTTCGGTCATTGATCTTCAGATTTCGCCCGGCGAGATCAAGGCGTTGGTCAGCGGTTCGGAGATTTATGAGGTAGCGGTGAAAGTCGCCCCGGTCAAGAAGGCGCGCTGGCGGTCCATGTGTAAGGACTGCGCTGGCGCGATTGATTCGTTGATCGAGCTTCTGCAAGGGCGCCTGTCCACTGGTGTCATGGAACGTATCTGCCTACCGAATAGCGGCCTGTTCCCATCACCGAAAGAGATTAAGCTCTCGTGTAGTTGCCCGGACTGGGCCGAAATGTGCAAGCATGTTGCGGCGGTGCTTTACGGTATTGGGGCCCGTCTGGACCAACAACCTGAACTCCTTTTCAGGCTCCATGGCGTCGACGAAAAAGAGCTGATCGCCCACGCCGATGTGGCATTTCCGCTGGCTATGAAGGGACCGGCAGCAAAGGTCCTCGTCGGAGAAGACCTTTCCGAACTTTTTGGATTGGATATGGGTGCGAGCCCTGCCGCCAAAACCCGGCGTTCCGCCCCCATACCGACCGAGGCAAAGCGCGCAACGAAAAGAAGCCGAAGCAGCAAAACAACGGCGCCTGCCAAGATGGCAAATTCGCGAGTGAGGGATGGGAATTAGTTTGGCGCGATTCGTTGGCCAATTGCCTTTGAGGTAGTCTGCTATATGCTCGGTCCAGGAACTGGCGAACGACCTTCGCAAGCTCGCATCAGGACCGGCGATACTGCTATGCTGCACGCGTTGGTGCGCGCGGTTGGAGAAGTTGCCGGCGGTCCCGATGCCATCCATCTTGCCGTCAAATC
>DATNKA010000120.1:0-12458 GCA_035603655.1 Candidatus Acidiferrales bacterium
GAATCTGACCCGCCGATAGCAGCAGGCCCACGCCCCACCCATCGACTCCCGCGTTGTTACTGATGGTCGTCAGATTCTTCGATCCCTTCCTTGCCAGCGCGCGAATCAAGTTCTCAGGAATTCCGCACAAGCCAAATCCGCCAAGCATAATGACCGAACCATCGCCCACATCGCGAATCGCCTCGTCCGCGCTGGCCACAACTTTATTCATAGCGTCCGCATTCTAAATGAAATTCAGTACGGGAAACGGAGATGCCGACAGAATCGCAAAGACATTCCCCGCCTTTCGTTCGGCTCAAAAAGCAGCATCGATTTCCTCCGTGTCTCCGTGGTGAATTATGGCTTCTTTCCTGAACTCTTTTTCAGCCGGTGCGCCAGCTCGAACTCCTCCGCCAGTTGCCGTGTCCCAAGATTCTCCCGGATATGTGCCAGTCGCTGCTCCACTTTGAGCAGAGCATTCTCGAGATTCTTCTTGTTGCTGATCGCAATGTCACGCCACATCGAATACGGACTCGCGGCAATTCGCGTCATCTCCCGCAATGCCTTACCGCCGGCGGGAAGCAACGACGCCGCTTCTCCAAACTCCTCCACCAGAGCCGCGGCCAGCGCTGTCGAAATCATCTGCGGCAGATGGCTGATCCACGCACATAAGCGGTCGTGCTGCTCCGGCGGCAGCACCGCGATGCGTGCTCCAATCTGGTCGATCCATCCGGCAAACTCGGCGAACAACCCGTCGTGAATTTTCTGTTCCGGAAGCGGTGTCAAGAACCAAACCGCATTCTGAAACAAGTCGGCATCGGCATACTCCACACCGCTGTTTTCTCTTCCGGCCATGGGATGCCCGGCCAGGAATCGCTTTCCGGCACTCTTTCCAAAGACGGTCAGGGCCCGCTCTACGACCGCGGCCTTCGTGCTCCCCACATCCGTAAGCAACGTGCTCGCGGGCAATGCCGGACCTAAGCGCCCAATCAAATCCACGATGGCCAGAACCGGCGTCGCCAGCACCACCAACTGACTCCCTCGCACCGCATCCGCAGGCTCTATAAATCCTTGGTCGATCGCGCCGCAGGTCTTCGCCCGCTGTAGCGCCGACTCTCGATCGCAGCCGACAATGTGACCCGCAAAGCGTCGCTTGCGCAGCGCCAGCGCAAACGATCCGCCGATCAGCCCCGTCCCAATAATCGTGATTTGCCGAATCGCCAATGGATCAGGAACTCATACCACGGAGACACAGAGACACGGAGACACAGAGAAAGCCACTGCCGCTTATTGATTTCTGGTTGCTGAGTCATGACCAGCCCGAGGATGACGTTGCTCAACAATCAGAAATCAACAATTGCCTTCTCCGTGTCTTTGTGGTGAAAAGAGTTAACCAATCGTTCGTCCCACGGCCGGTGCAATCATCCTCAACTCATCCATCAATTTTGCGAATTGCTCCGGAAACAGCGATTGCGCTCCATCGGACCACGCCTTGTTCGGATCGCAATGCACTTCAATCAGCAATGCATCCGCTCCTGCTGCCACTGACGCTCGCGCCATGGGGGCCACCTTGTCGCGGCGGCCTGTTCCATGAGATGGATCCGCCGTCATCGGCAGATGAGAGAGTTTGTGGATAATCGGAATCGCCGAAATATCCATGGTATTGCGGGTGTAGGTCTCGAAGGTCCGAATCCCTCGCTCGCACAAGATCACCTCATAATTGCCACCCGCCATAATGTATTCCGCCGAGAGCAACAACTCTTCCAGAGTCGCGGCAATTCCTCGCTTCAGCAGCACCGGCTTGCGCACCTTCCCCAACTCGCGCAGCAGATTGAAGTTCTGCATGTTGCGCGCTCCCACCTGCAGAACATCGACATAAGGCAGCATCATGGGGATCTGCGAGATCTCCATCACCTCGCTGATCACCAGCAGCTTGAATTTTTCCCCGGCCTCGCGCATCAATTTCAGCGCATCTTCTCCGTGCCCCTGAAACGAATATGGAGAACTCCGCGGCTTAAAAGCTCCGCCGCGCAGCACTCGCGCCCCGGCCTTTGCGACCGCTTCCGCTGTGGCAAAAAGCTGCTCCCGCGATTCCACCGTGCACGGCCCAGCCATCACCACCACTTCGTTCCCGCCAATCTCAATTTCATTCGCCAGCTTGACGATTGTTCCTTCCGGGCGAAAACTTTTCCCAGCAAGCTTATACGGCGCACTGATGCGATGGACTTCCTGTACCCCGGCCAGCAGTTCCAGATTGCGGATGTCGAAATCAATCCCCGCTCCCACCGCCCCCAGGACGGTTTGTCGCGCTCCGGTAGATCGGTGCACTTCAAATCCGATCTTCACCAGGTGTTCAATGACCTGCTGAATCTGTGTCTCATCCGCCATTTCCTGCATCGCCACAATCATAGGAAAATCCCTAAACCAACTTCCAGCCGCGGATTCTATTGAAACAAGCGCCTCGCGCTCTCGCCGAAAACCTAAAGAATACTCATCCCGACCGGCGCTAGTCCGCGCGCCAATCTCGTTGCCATTCTAGACGAATTGCCCGGAGCGCGTGTCTCGGAGCGAGCGGCAATCGGAAAAACACTCACAACCAAGTTCGGGGGCTGACAATTACATCTCGATACGGAACGAGTATTTCGATGACACGGTTGGTCGGCGCACCGGAACGACGTCGCGTTACACCGAGCCCTTGGTCGGTTGGGGACATTCGATGGGGACCACGGTGCGGTTGCGTCCTGAAGTCCGATAGGAGGGCTCGCACGAAATCGGCTTATCAGAACGGGACGAAGAAGAGCCTGCTTACGGCAGCGGGAAATGTGATTTTCTTTTTCTAAGAGACTTCTAAACTCAACTGGAATCGTTCGGAACGCTTCAGCAGAAAGCAATGTGGGTAAATCGTTTACCCGCCAGCCTTCAACTCCGTCAGCACCTGCTTGGCGATTTCCTTCAAGGTCTCAAACACGCCTGTGCCCTGAAAGGCCACCGCTTCGATCATGGCCTCGTTCTTCTTGCGCAGTTCTTTGCCCAGCTCTTCGGTGGACAAAATATTTGGCAGATCCCGCTTGTTGAGTTGGAGCACGTAAGGAATCTTATTGAAATCGTAGCCGTGCTCTTTCAAATTCGACATCAGATTCTCGAGCGCTTCCACGTTGGCATCCATGCGCTGCTCCTGCGAGTCGGCGACGAAGACGATGCCATCCACTCCGCGCAGAATCAGCTTGCGGCTGGCATCGTAGAATACCTGGCCAGGGACAGTGTACAGATGGATTCTGGTTTTGAAGCCGCGCACGTTGCCGAGATCGAGCGGCAGAAAATCGAAGAACAGGGTGCGCTCGGTTTCGGTGGCGAGCGAAATCATCTTGCCCTTCTGCTGTTCTGCGGTCTTCTGGTAGATCACTTGGAGGTTCGTAGTTTTGCCGCCAAGGCCAGCGCCGTAGTACACGATTTTACAATTGATCTCGCGGGCTGCGAAGTTGATGAAACTCAATGCTTTCCTCAAAAAAGCGCGGACCGCACAGCTTCTCGCGCGCAAAAATATCCCTTTGGGGGCTCGGGGCTTTTATATCACAGGCGTGGGATGCAAGGCAGGTTACTCAGGTGACCCCCTGCCCCATAGGGTGCCTGAAAGCTGGAAGACGCAGCCGATCTACCGCGCTGCCGGTGCCGGATAGTACCCATCCTTGGCATAGATCTTCAAATGCGGCCGGTTCACCACCACCTCGATGCTGCGGTAGGGTGCCGCGCTAGGTGTCTTGGGACGGGCTGGCGTATATCCCAAGGTGTATTGGTTGCGGGCCTCACTCATGGCCTGTGCATAGATATCCTCGATTGCGCTACGGGAAAGGTCGGCGTAGCGATCTCCCCCCGTGGCCGAGGCATATCTCGGCAGGATGTCGCCATAGCCCTCGCGCGGCAGGTGCAGGCGCTCCAGCTTGTCATACACCGGTAGCGCTGCGCTACCCAACTCCACCGCTTTCACCTGAATTTCATTGCTCAGCAGCAGTCTTAGCACATCACGGTAGCTGGCCTGGCTGCCCAGTTCGCGCCCGTCGCTGATCACAAAGATGATCTTCCGGCGGGTCCGGTCGCGTTTGCTCAAGTCGAGTGCGGCGCGCAGAATGGCATCATTTAAAACGTGGGCCTCTTTCGGGGGCGTATACACCGGCTGTGTCGGGCTGCCTACGGGAATGCCATTGATGATTGGCCCATTCGGTGCCATCGGACCACTCATCACGGGCACGCCGTTGTTGCGGCCGCGCTCCGTCTTCATCTCATTCAGCAGCGAAGTCAGCTTCTGGGTTACGGCTGTGAAGTCGCTAACCTCGCTCACTGTGCTGCTGTAAGTATAAAGAGCGACCTCATCGTACGGAGCGAAGGCCCCCGCCAGCGCGGGAAATGTCTGGTTCACTTTTTGCACGGCCGCATCCGGCATACCCAGGTCCAGCACGATCGCCACCGAAAGCGCGAACGGGTCCTGAGTAAAGAAGCTAAGCTTCTGCACGGTCCCGTTTTCCTTGACGGTGAAGTCGGTGGGCAGAAGACCATCCACCCTGCGTCCATCGCGATCCTTAACGGTCACCGGAAGCTGAACAAAAGTCGGGTGGACCACATAGGTGTAAAGCTGCTCCTGCGCCCCGGAGGCCTTTGTGGAAGCGCCGGGTGGAACGGTCCTGACAGGTGGCATGGGTGGCGGCGAGGCGGGCTGGTCACCCGGAGCCGCGCTAGAGGAGCCGGTATCGGCCGGCTTAGTAGTGGGCTGGTTGGTCCACGGATTTCGCTCTACGGTGGAGGGCTTCTTTTCCTCGGGCTTGGGAATAGGCGGCGGCTCCGGAGGGGTAGCGGAGGGCTGTACCATGGGAGCATCCGGAATATCGGCATCCGGGGGAGGTTGGGTTTGTGACGGCTGCGCCTGCTGGGTCTGGGTCGCGGGGGTCTGTGCCCAACTGTCCCTGGCGCTTAGGCTGAAGGCGAGACATCCAACAAGCAGCATGCCAGCCATTAGCCGGGACGTTGCCCTACGGTTTTTGTCTGGATCCGACATTTCGTCCCTCACACTTGCCTTCTGATGCCCTCAGAAACCGCAATACGGAAAATAAACGCACGGCAGTTGCTTGGGATGCCTGAACCTGCCCATTTGGTGCATCTAAGGTTCAAGACTAGACTAACAAAAATCCCCGAAAGGGAATCATCCATGCCCAGATTATCCGCTTCCCAAAGATTTTTGCCTAGCTTGGTAGCCAACCTTCTATCTTTTCTGGCAGCCGTATCGGGCATCGCGTCGCCGGCTCTGGCCCAGACTCCGACCTCGACTCCTTCTGAGCCCAGCGATGCTCAACAGCAGCCGGAGCGGTCTGACCAGACATTGAAAGTCAACGTCAACGTGGTGGGGGTGTTCTTCAACGTCAAAGACAAACACGGCGCCCTGATTCCCAATCAGACCAAAGATGACTTCGAGGTCTTCGAAGACGCCAAACCACAGACTATCAAGTACTTCACTGCGGAATCGAATCTGCCGCTGACGCTTGGCATTCTCATTGATACTTCCGGCAGCCAGTTAAGAGTCCTCGACATGGAAAAAGAGGTCGGGGGCGCATTCCTGCGCCAGATTCTTACCGACAAGGACGAGGCGTTCGTGATGGACTTCGATATTCAGTCCGAACTGGTGCAGGATTACACGCGCGACATTCACCGTCTGCAAGCCGCGCTCAACAAAGTGAAAATTAATAGCGGCGTCTCGAGCGGCGGCGGAATACCCGGCCTTGGTGGCGGCCCCGTACCCGTTCACAATTCTCCCGGCACCGTGCTGTACGACGCGGTTTATCTTTCGTCGAATGAAATGCTGGCCAAGGAAGTAGGGCGCAAGGCCATGATTCTGCTCACCGACGGCGAGGACGAAGGCAGCAAGCTCAAAATCAAAGATGCCATCGAGGCCGCCCAGAAAGCCGATGCCATCGTCTATGTCCTGCTCTGCGCCGATCGTGGCGGTTATTTTAGCGTTGGCATGTCCTACTCCGGGGAAGGCGAAATGCATAAACTCACCGAAGCAACTGGCGGCCGGGTGATCAACGTCGGCAATAAGTTCGACAAACTGAAAGAGGCTTTTGATCAGATCGCCGCAGAACTGCGCAGCCAGTACAACCTTGGCTACACGTCGACTAACCCCAAGCTCGACGGCACTTACCGTAAATTGGAAATTAAATCCAAACAGAATTACAAAATACAAACCCGTGCCGGATACTATGCCACCGCACGCGAGCCCCTGCCGCAGTAACCTCGCGCCAAGATGCGGAGCGGGCAGTTCTGCCCGCTGCCGTTGCTCGTGTTGTTGCGGTTGCGCCACTCCCCTTGGGGGATCCACTACCCTCTATCGCCCAAACCGAAAAACATTTAGCCTGTATCACGCTGGATGCGCCGGAGGTTTGCCATGCCGTCTGAAAACATCTCGCCCTTTTCGCGTCGATCATTTCTACAACTCTCAGCTGCCGCTGCGGCCTTCCAAGTTGTCACCGAACCGGTACTGGCCGCCGCGGCGCGCCGCAAGCCATCCTCCAAGGATGCCGTCATGATCGACTCCAACGAAAATCCGCTCGGGCCAAGTCAATCGGCGCGCGACGCCATTTCCGCCATCATTCCCATGGGAGGACGCTACCTCGACAGTCTCACTGAGGACCTCGTCAACACCTTCGCCCAACTCGAAGGCCTCAATCCGGACCATGTCCAGATATTTCCCGGTTCCAGTCCTCCGCTCCGCTTCGCAGTCGTTGCCTTCACTTCACCGCAAAAAAGCTATGTCAGCGCCGACCCCGGTTACGAAGCTGGATTTTACGCGGCCGCGGCCACCCAAGCCCGCGTCGTCAAAGTTCCGCTGACCAAAACCTACGCTCACGACGTGAAGGCCATGGTCGCAGCCGCGCCCGACGCGGGACTGTTCTACATTTGCAATCCCAACAATCCCACCGGCACGCTCACTGAGCACTCCGATATCGAATACCTCGTCGAAAATAAGCCTAAGGGATCCATCGTGATGGTCGACGAAGCCTACATCCATTTTTGCGACGCGCCTTCCTCTCTCGACTTCATCAAGGCCGGCAAAGATGTAGTCGTGCTCCGTACCTTTTCGAAAACTTATGGCATGGCCGGATTGCGCTGCGGATTCGCCATCGCGCGTCCCGAATTGCTCGAAAAAATCACCGACCGCTCGGGCTGGAACTTTATGCCCGTCACTGCCGTCGTCGCCGCCGCCACCAGCCTCAAGGATCCCGACCTGGTCCCCGAGCGCAAGCGTATCAACGCCACCGTCCGCCAGGAGACGTTTCAGTGGCTCGACCGCAATGGCTACCGTTACATCCCCTCAGAGTCGAACTGCTTCCTGCTGGATACCAAACGTCCCGGCAAGGAAGTGATCGACGCTATGGCTGAACAAAATGTCTTCATCGGGCGCATCTGGCCCATTATGCCCACTTGCGTTCGCATCACCGTCGGCACACACGACGAGATGCAGCATTTCCAGTCCGCACTGCAGAAGGTAATGCGCGGCACCACGGCGTTCTCGGCGCCACCAGCCCGGCAGGCCGTGAATGTACGGCGAAACCGCATGTTCCTGCCGACGTGAGGTGCGCGTGTGGAGCGGGCATCGCGACCTGGCGGGCTTTCGCTTTTGCACTCTAAGCAAACCGTGGAGCCAGTGTCGAATCCCGACCCGCCCAGAGCGAAAACGTACCGAGTCCGGCGGCACCGTCCCGGGGACATGGGTTGGGTGGTTTGGCGACACGGGCTGCTGTATTCCCAGGAATACGGCTACGACGAGCGCTTCGAGGCTCTGGTCGCCGAGATTGTGGCGGAGTTTATCAACACACTCGATCCGTCGAAAGAGCGTTGCTGGATCGCCGAACGGGATGGAGAAAATGTCGGGTCCGTATTTCTCGTGAGGAAGTCTAAAACTGTGGCCAAGTTTCGCCTTCTGCTGGTGGAACCCTCGGCACGCGGACTGGGGGTTGGGAAACACCTTGTTTCGGAATGCGTTCGATTTGCCCGCCGAGCCGGCTATAAGAAAATCCTGTTGTGGACGCAAAGTGAACTGGCGGCGGCGCGAGGCATCTATCAGAACGCGGGCTTCAAACTGGTGGGGGAAGAGAAGCACAGCAGCTGGAGTCGAAGGAATCTGGTGGCCGAGACCTGGGAATTGAAGCTGTAAACTGGCCGATGCTGCGTTACCTCCGCTCCTGACCTTCCTGACAAAACTTTTCCAGAAAATTTCCACATTTTTCTTGCATCGTTGTGAATTTCCCGTAATCTCACAATTGCGAACTAACTCCAGCGGAATTTCTGGAATCTAAACAAACCAGAAAGCTCGAGCACGCTTTCGAAGACGATTTCGAAAGAAGACCAGCCCGCTGCGGAGTAGCTGAGAGTGAGTCGCTTGAGGAGGAATACATCGAAATTGGCAACTGCTAGCGCCCCACGCCAACAAAGCGAGAACCCCCAACCTCTCACCGATATCCCCAACCGGAACCCTATCGCCAAGAAAACGTTTGTTCGCCTCACTCTGTGGCCACTGGTCGCCGCCACCTTCTTTATGGTGTCAGGCGGAACTTATGGCACCGAAGACATCGTCCACGGAGCCGGTTACGGACGCGCGATCCTGATCCTGCTGCTCACCCCTCTGCTCTGGAGCCTGCCCACTGCCTTCATGATCGGCGAGCTTTCAAGCGCCCTGCCATACGAAGGCGGCTACTACGCCTGGGTGCGCCGCGCCATGGGAAATTTTTGGGGATTTCAGGAAGCCTGGCTCTCGCTGGTTGCGTCCATCTTCGATATGGCGATCTATCCTACTCTGTTCGTGGCTTACCTGACCCGCATGTTCCCGTGGTTCCAGGAGGCAAATCGCGGATGGTGGGTCGCGCTGGCGGTCGTAATTGCCTGCGCGCTGCTAAATATCGCCGGCGTAAAAGTGGTTTCGCTTACGTCGCTATGGCTCTTCTTCGCCTTGTCGGCGCCCTTTGTTGCGATCGTGGTTTTGGCTCCGTTCAAGCTGGGAGCCCTCGCCAATGCCGTTACTAAGCCAACCACTTCGAGCGTCGATATTCTCGGCGGTCTGCTCATCTGCATGTGGAACTACATGGGTTGGGACAATGCTTCTACCATCGCCACCGAAGTAGAGCGGCCGCAGCGGACTTATCCGCGTGCCATGCTCGTTGCCGTCGTGATTGTCGCCTTAAGCTACGTGCTTCCCTTCGCTGCCATGTGGATGACAGGTCTCAAGGCCAGTGCGTGGGAGACTGGGTCCTGGGCGGACATCGCCGGGTTGCTCGGCGGCCCACTGCTGCGCGTTGGCGTAGTCCTCGGCGGAATCATAAGCGCCTTCGGCATGTTCAACGCCCTGGTAATGAGCTACTCGCGTCTGCCGCTGGCGATGGCACAGGATGGCATGCTGCCGGCAATTTTCGGCAAACTGCACCCGAAGTCGAGGGCGCCATGGGTTGCCATCGTCGCGCTGGCCATGGGCTGGGCGATGTGTCTCGGCTTGGGCTTCGCCCGGCTAGTGACGCTCGACATCCTCCTCTACGGTTTCAGCCTGGGGCTGGAATTCGTAGCACTCGCCGTATTGCGCTTCCGCGAACCGGAACTGGCGCGCCCGTTCCGCGTTCCCGGCGGGTCGCTTGGTGCAATCGCGATCGGAATCCCGCCCATGCTGCTGCTGGGCTTTTCCATCATCCGCAGCGAGCATGAGCAAGTCTGGAACATGAGTTCGTTCGCCTTCGGCATGATCCTGATCGCGGCGGGCATCGTAGCCTACTTAATCAGTCGCGCCCTCAAGCCAGAGGGATGGGCTATACAGCATGAAAAACCGCAGCCAACTTCCTAGCGCGGTTGGACAAAGACAAACTACCGATACGCAAAAAACGAGGACGGAGAAAACCCCGTCCTCGTTTTCCTTATATCTTTAACCTTTGGATCTTGAATCTTTTTCCACCTTCAAACTGCACTACGCAGCCGCTGCCTCAGCCGTGTCTCGCAGATTCTTTACTTTGTCATGAGCTTGCTGCACGCTCGCAGCCTGGCGGCGAATAATCTCCATCAGGCCCGCCGGCAGTGACCCACCCAGCGCCTTCTGGTAAGCATCCTTGGCTCTGTCCTCACCATGCTCAAGCCATTCCAGGACGGTCTTGTCGCCACCGCCCAGGCTGACTCTCGTATCGATCCAGGCGCGATGCAGCGTTCCGAGAACCGACCCGGACAGCTTTTTATCCGGCTTTCCTACGCGATTCAGTTCGGCTTCCAGTTCCGCAGCAAAGCGGCCCCGCTCCTGGGCCTGCTCGTTAAAAAACGTCTTCAGGTCAGGCCGCTTCACCTTCGCGGCCGCCTCCTGATAACCCTTTTGTCCGTCCTTGCAGGTCTGAATAAGTTCTTCAAGAACACTGACAGTGTTATTCACGTCCATGATTTCCTCCTTCATTTTTGGATGCCCGGAAGGCGCGAGGGTTTGGCGAAATTCGGCGCATGAAATGCCCACGAAATTAGCCAGAAAAGCCATACTGCTCTAAAATCGACCGCAGGGCATCGATATCTATGACCAAACGGAAATCAAAAGGCGCCTACATGATTTCCTCCGTCGCCGAAATGTACGGCATCCATCCCCAGACGCTGCGGCTCTATGAGCGCGAGGGCCTGTTGAAACCCTCCCGCACCGAGGGCAACACTCGCCTCTATACTGACGAAGATTTGCAGCGGCTGGAGTTCATCCTCTCGCTGGCCCGCGACTTGGGTGTAAACATCAGCGGGATGGCGATTATCCTGCAAATGCGCGAACGCATGGAAGAAATGCAGCGCCAGATCCACGAGTTTGTGCAGTACATTCAGGAAGAAGTGCTGACCCGCGCCCATGCCGCCGCCGATCCTGCGAAAGGAGCGATCGTACCGGTGCGCCGGTCGATGCTGGCTCAGACCATCCAGCCCCCGAAGAAGCGCTAGCCAGAACCCTGCGAAGTCTGCCCTGCCCGCGTATTATATGAAGTCCCTCAGTGCCCACCCGAACGGGTGCTGAAAGCTTGAGTGCTTCATGCTTCTCTTCAAGTTGATCTACAGCGACGCCTACTACCTGCCCATCGGCGAACACGTCTTCCCCGCCGAGAAATATCGTCGCATCCGCGACCGGCTGCTGGTTGGCGGGAACGCGGAGCCGAGCGATTTTCTGGAACCGCAACCCGCCGCTGACAATGACATCTTGCTCGTGCACTCGCCGGAATATGTGCAGAAGTTGAAGACCGGAACGCTGAGTCAACGCGAGCAGATGGAGCTTGAGATTCCTTACTCGCAGAACTTAGTTAAAGCATTCTGGCTCGCGGCCGGAGGATCCATCCTGGCGGCGCGGCAGGCTTTGATCGATCGCGTCTCAGTCAACATTGGCGGTGGATTTCATCATGCCTTCCCGGACCACGGCGAGGGATTCTGCATGATCCACGATGTAGCCGTGGCAATCCGGCGATTGCAACGCGACGGAAAAATCCGTACCGCGATGACGGTGGACTGCGACGTCCATCAGGGAAATGGAACGGCGGCAATTTTTGCCACCAAGCATGCGCCGGGGGATCCTTTGCCATCCGCTTCGGGTTCGCCACCAGCCAGGCCGGGAGCCCGGCGCAAGCATACGAACGCTGGCGATGTCTTCACCATTTCGTTGCACCAGCACAATAACTATCCGATGTGGAAACCACCTTCATCGATCGATGTCGATCTACCCGACGGCATTGGAGACGACGATTATCTGGCCTGGCTCGACAACGCTCTTAGCTCCGGCCTGCGCCAATCCGATCCGGACCTGCTGTGCTACATAGCCGGCGCCGACCCCTATAAAGAAGACCAGCTGGGCGGGCTTTGTCTGACTATCGATGGCTTGAAAAAGCGGGACGAACTTGTGTTCCGCGTCGCACAGGCAAGGAACATTCCCGTGATGGTGACCTTTGCGGGTGGTTACGCCCGCAGCGTGGAAGATACTGTGACCATTCACTGCAACACGGTGATCGCAGCGAAGGAAGTGTTCGCGCCGCAGAAGTGAAGCCGGAAAGTGACCCCCGCCAAAAGATATACTCGATGAAATGATCGTCAGCCCAGCCGACCTTTCGAGCAACGAACTTTACGCTATTCTGCTTAACTCCGTAGCCCCGCGCCCCATCGCTTGGGTGTCGACGATAAGCACAGCGGGACAGCATAACCTTGCGCCCTTTTCCTTCTTTAACGCAGTTTGCGTCGACCCTCCGATGCTGGCGTTTGCGACGGGACTGCGGCGGGCCCAGCCGCCGGAAGCTGTGCACGGCGTAGCTAAAGACACATTACGAAATATTCGCGAGACCAAAGAATTCGTCGTCAACGTCGTTACCTACGAACTCCGCGAGGCGATGAATCTAACCAGCGGCGAATACGACGCGGCCGTGAACGAATTCGAGTTGGCGAAGCTCACTCCAAAGCCGTCGAAG
>DATNKA010000121.1:0-2205 GCA_035603655.1 Candidatus Acidiferrales bacterium
ACCTGGCGGCGCTTACGGCGCATCTTGATTTGAAAGATGCGATCCATGTTGGGCACTCGACCGGTGGTGGTGAGGTAGTGCACTATCTGGCCCGGCGTGGGCAGCAGGATGTGTACAAGGCTGCGATTATCAGCGCTGTGCCTCCCCTGATGGTGAAGACGGCGGCCAATCCAGAGGGTCTGCCGAAGTCTGTGTTTGACGATCTGCAGGCGCAGCTTGCGACGAACCGGTCAAAGTTCTATCGCGACCTGCCGGAGGGGCCTTTTTACGGATTTAACCGGCCGGGGGTGAAGTCGGCGGAGGCCACCATCGCAAATTGGTGGCGGCAGGGGATGATGGGTGGCGCTAAGGCACACTATGATGGGATTGTGGCGTTTTCGCAGACTGACTTTACCGATGATCTGAAGAAGATCACGATTCCGGTGCTAGTGATGCATAGCGAGGATGACCAGATTGTTCCGTATGTGGCGGCAGGGCCGAAGTCGGCAAAGCTGCTGAAGAACGGGACGCTGATTACGTATAAAGATTTTCCGCATGGCATGCCTACTACGCAGGCGGAGAAGATCAACGCCGACCTGCTGGCATTCCTCAAGAGCTGAAGCTGCAGCCTGAGATGGTCTCAAACGCCCTGGTACACGAGCGCAAGGAAGTTACTTGGATTCTGAAACAGGTTGCCCCACTCCGCGTCATAGCGCGCACTAGGCTTAGCAGCAATCACTTCAGGCAGTGGCTTACCCTGTTTCTTGAGCGCCGCAACCTTATCGCGTATATCAACCAAAACGTCTCGAAATAGGATTAGGTCGGCTTTGCCGCCCACGGCTCCATGCCCGGGAATGACGATCGTCTTGCTAGTCGTTTTTGCGATGTTCCCTTCTGCCGCGCGTATCTGGCCGTCGATGCTTCCTCCCGTCCAGTAGTCGATAAAGGGATAATCGCGGTTCCAGAAGGTGTCTCCAGTGTGGAGAATGTCAGCCTCAGAAAAATATACGGAGACATCTGAGTCCGTATGGGCAGGTAAGTAGTGCTTGAGCATGAGAGTGGTGTTATTGATGTGCAGAGTGTGTTCATCTTTGAAGACGGTGGAAGGAATCGCACCCGCCGGCGCGGCTGGGAAAGTGTACTGAAAGTTCCCTCCGACGAACGTGGCCTCGGAAAGATGTTTTCGCGAGTTTTCGTGCGCCAGGATACTGGCTCCGGCTTCATGGATCCACTCGTTACCCCCGGTATGGTCGAAATGCCAGTGAGTGTTAATCAGTTGTTTGATCGGATCCGCGTTGATGCTTGCGAGAGCTTTCGAGACGTTTGGACGTGCGGTGACAATCTCCGCGTCCACCACCAGCTTTCCGTCAGGGCCTGTCAGAACGGCGATATTACCACCGGCACCCAAAAGCACACTGATATTGCGTCGAAGGTTTTGAATCGTGACCTTTGCAGTTGCAGCTTCCTTGAACGCACCCGGAACGATGCTACTTGTCTGGGCGATCAGGTGTCTTGGAGCAAGGCAAGCCGCGGCGACCGTCATGCCTCCAACGGTAAGAAAGTGACGGCGTGAAATGTCGAGTGATGCGTCGGGAATCATCCGAAGATTCTCCTATCGCTTTCGCCTTGGATTTAGGCCGCATCTTTGGCCTATACGCTTGAATCAGAGGCAAATCATACCCCGCTTCTTTGGCAAATGGCAAAATGATGCTTATTTCTGCGGCGGGAAATGGATGTAACCGACAAATCGCCGAGTCACTCATCGAGGAATCAATTAGTACTGATATGTCGGCTTATGAGAAGTGATGGAGAGCGGGTAGGATTTGAAGCAGGTGTTGAACGACCCGAAAGGTGTGTATGAGTGCCATTGTTGGAAAGAGGATCGCCATTGTCGGCGGGGGGCCAGGCGGACTCACGCTGGCCCGGCTACTGCAGCAAAGCGGTGCGCAGGTTTCCGTGTATGAGCGCGATCAGAGCCGCAGCGCGCGAGTCCAGGGCAGCGCATTAGACCTCCATGAAAGCTCCGGACTAGCGGCACTGGAAGCTGCCGGCCTGATAGATGCGTTCTGGGCCAATCACCGGCCGGATCTTGATCGTCTTCGCCTTACCGATGCAAAGGATCGATTCTCCACGATCATTTCCGCCGGATGTCCGGTGCCGGGAAACGTCCTGAGATCGAGCGTGGTCCCTTACGCGATCTTCTGCTCAATTCGCTTCAACCCAAGA
>DATNKA010000122.1:0-4081 GCA_035603655.1 Candidatus Acidiferrales bacterium
GAAAAAGTCCCAGACATTCACTCGCATCTGCACGCTGTTTGCATAGGCTTCCCCATAGTCGGGGGCATTGATCAGCTTGACATTGGGTTGTGGCGGAGCGCTCATAAGCAAGCAGTGTAATGACATTGGAACCATAAAGGGAAGACGCCGAGTTTGAATCCCTGCAATGCCCGCGCGTTCGCTGGTGAGGCGTGCACGGCGTGTTGATCCTGACAGAAAGTGTCAGACCGGCTGCTAGTTTCTGGCGAATTGCGCTCTGGCTGGGTGTCGCGAAAGGTCATGGCCGTAAGCTACTTTGCTGAAACCAAAGGGCTTGTAGGATGTCATTACAGGTGTTGACTGGCGTTCGAAATGCGACACTTGGGAACGTTGCAAAATTGATTCTGCGAGTTCTTTATGACCCATAAGCCTGAAGAAGCGGCGGCCATCGAAGAAGAAATTATTCTCCCCGAAAACCTTTTGCCCTTGGGATCGGTGCTGGGAGAAGGCGTTACACCACTAGACGTCAGCATGGTTTTGGCCACAGTGTTCAACGTTCAGTATGCGGAAGTTGCGTTGCTGCGGCTGGATGGCGGCCTGCTTACGTTCATCTTTCCTGAGCATCTGCGCACTACTGGGGCTATTCCGATTTCCAGCAAGGCCGTAGCCGCCCACACTGCCTTGAGCAAGAAGGCCGAGATCTTCAACAACTTTGCCCGCGTTAAACACGCCAGCATTTTTGAGACGATCAAGCCGGTGGGATCCGAAGCTGAGGATGCGGCACCGCCCGCTCCCATTCAGAAACTTATGTCCGTACCCATCCTCGATGCGAATTCAACCGTCCTCGGGGTCCTCCAGATCTCACGGAAAGGAATCGATCCCCGCTATACGCAGGATTTCAGCCGGGAAGATCTCCATGATCTCGAACTCGCCGCCGGCCTGCTCGCCGCTTCGCCTGTCATGCAGTGCAATTGATCACCTGGATTTACAGGCGCTCTCCGCAGGCTTAAGGCGGCTCAAACCGCTCAACCCGTCCTCCCCTTGACCGCAGCCTGCCCGGACTGTATCATAGGCGAACAAAAGGCGAATACATGAGTTCCCCGCTATTGTTCCCCTTTCCCGAGAAGTCATCGCTAGTTGGAATCGCTCGGCTTGCGGCCGAGGGCGAATCGCTTCGCGAAGGGCACAATGTTGAATACTTCACGCTGCCCGCGCGCTCCCTGTTGAACCGATGCACCGGCGTACGCATGCCTTTTACCTGGACGATCAATCCTTATCGCGGCTGTGAGTTTGCCTGCAAGTACTGCTATGCGCGCTACACTCACGAATTTATGGAAATGCGCGACGGCGTGGAATTCGAACAGAAAATCTATGTCAAGCAGCATACCGCGGATTTGCTGCGGCGTGACTTGCGTCGGGTCAAACGAGGCGAATCCATTGCCCTCGGCACTGCCACCGATCCTTACCAACCGGCGGAGCGGCGCTATGAAGTGACCCGCGGAATCCTGGAAGAGTTCGTTCGCCACCGCGGCTTGGAGCTGGGTATTGTCACAAAATCGAACCTGATCGTTCGCGATCTGGATCTGTTGCGCGAAGTCTCGCGGAACAATGTAGTGTCGGTCCACATCACGGTAACCACGCTGAACCTGGAACTGGCGCGTATTCTGGAGCCGCGCGCCCCTCGACCGGATTTGCGGATGGAGGCAGTTCGCGAAATCAGTGAAGCCGGAGTCAACGTGGGCGTGAGTTGTTCGCCCGTCCTGCCTGGCATTACCGACTGTCCCGCGGATCTGGAGGCCCTGGTGCGCGAGGCCGCCGCAGCCGGAGCGCGCCACATCTTCGCCAATCCGCTGTTCCTGAAACCATGTTCGGCGGCGGTTTTTCTTCCTTTCATCGAAAAGCACTTTCCGCATTTAGTCGACAACTACCGCCGACGCTATCAGGATCGTGCATTCCTGCCGCCCTCGTACGGCAAGCGGATATCACAGCTGATCGCGCGCCTGCGCCAGAAATATGGAATCAAGCGCGCTGACCCACGCGGAGCGAAACATGGCGACAAATGGCTGGTGCAGGCGTTTGACGAGCAGTTGGAATTGTTCTAATGATGGCAGCATGCGGGGAGATGTTGATCTTGACGCAACGAAAGTCCCGGTGCAGCCGGGTAATATGGCACGACTCGTCATCCTAGGTTGCGCCGGCAGCGGAAAGACGACTTTGGCGCGGCAGCTTGGCGAACGGACTGGCGCGTCCGTTATCTGTCTGGATTCAATTTGGCAGCCGCACTGGACAGAGAAAGACGTTGCCGCTTTCCGAAGTTTAGTGAAGAAGGCGCACGCGGGAGATGAGTGGATCAGCGACGGCAACTTTGCACTGGCCACCTTCGATATGCGATTACCTCGGGCGACAGTCGTGATTTGGCTGGAGCGGCCAAGAGTGTCCTGCGTCTGGAGTGCAATCACCCGCGTGTTCAAACGCCACGAAGTTCATCGGATCGGCAAACTCGCAGAGGTGCTAGCATTCATCTGGAACTTTGACCAAGTGAACCGTCCGCGCATTGAAGCGACGAGACTTTCCTGCGGGCCTCACGTGCCAATAATCAGATTGGGCAGCCGCCGAGAGATTGCTGGTTTTCTATCCTCCTACGACGACAATGACACTACGTCGGCCACTGGTCCGCGATCCTAAGCACTGGCGCATCTGGTGCGCTAGAAGTTCGAACCTCAGATCGGATCGCATCTCCACCCTTCCTCTATAATCACTGAACCTTATGGCGACCGCTCCCCCACCGGCCTCCGCGCAACGCCCTCCGCTGGGAGTGCGGTTGCACCAGTTCTGGCGGCGAGTCACGGAAGGCCTCGAGCTTACTCAACTTTGGTCGCAGTTCGAAACGGAAGCCCGCGCCAGCTATCGGCTTTATTCCCGGGATGTCGCTGCAAAGACTCCAACGGACCTCACTCAACGCGGCCGCCGGATGCACGTGGTTAAGGAATTCTTCTGGGCAGTTCTCGAGAAGCTTTCGCCAGCACGCCGCGTGCTTCTTCTGGTTGCCTTAGTGATGCTTGTCTTCCCCAGCAGCGGTTTCAGTTACCGCGGTGGCGACCACGAGTTGCACGTCCTTGAATTCGATTTCCATTTCTGGGGCGGGCTTCTGCTGTTCCTGCTGCTGATGCTGGAGATTGCCGACCGCGTCGTGATGAAGCGCGATTTACAAATCGCACGCGAAATCCAGACCTGGCTTCTTCCCGGGGCTCCGCCGCAGATCCCCGGCATCGCAGTTGCCTATGCCACGCGCCCCGCCAATACCGTCGCCGGAGATTATTACGATGTCTTTCCGCGTCCCGGCAAAACCAATGAAGAGAATCGCATCGTATTTGCCGTGGCCGACGTGGCCGGCAAAAGCATTCCCGCAGCCATGCTGATGGCTACATTTCAAGCGAGCCTCAAGACACTTTCGACCGCGCAGGTCGCCCTGCCCGAACTGGTCGCGAACATGAACCGATACGCGTGCTCCAACAGCCAGGGCGGATTGCGTTTCACCACCGCGTTCCTTTCGGAGTACGACGCAGCCCGGCATATTTTCACCTACATCAATGCAGGTCACAACAATCCGATTCTCCGCCGCAGCACGGGATTGATCGAGCGTCTCGATGTCGGGGGATTACCACTCGGAATTCGACCCGAAGCCCAGTATGAATCGGCGAGCGTGGCGCTGGCACCGGGTGATTGGCTTATCATCTTCACCGACGGATTGGTCGAAGCCGAAAACGCGCACCAGGACGAATACGGTGAAACCCGCCTGCTGGGGGCAATCGCGGCAGGTGCGGCGGCCACGCCTTCAGAAATGCTCAATCGCCTGATGGCGGAATTGGATTTATTCGTCGGCAATACCCCGCAGCACGACGACGTGACTTGCCTGCTGGTAAAGGCGGAGTAATAATAATCAGGTCGTGGCTTAGTTTGGCACATGCTGATGTGGGGACAGCCGCCCCGCCGAACAAGCTCCCGGCTGTCCAGTTGAGCGAAGCTCGACGGTTTCCCCGTCACAGCTGTCAAGCTCAGCCACTACCCAGGTTTTTTCGCGCAAGCCCGGATTCAATCGCCG
>DATNKA010000123.1:0-4003 GCA_035603655.1 Candidatus Acidiferrales bacterium
TGGTTACCTTGGCGGGCCCAGCAGTTGCTCAGAATAACTTTGTCTTCAACATGGTGCGATCAACCGCAGCCACAACGGCTGGATGTCTTCCCAACGCCAAGGGGCGGGTTACAATCCATCCTCTCGGACCAGTGGAAAACCTGCACGTCGAGGTGTCTGGTCTCCCACCCAATGTCGACTTCGATTTTTTTGTAATCCAGGTTCCCGACAAACCGTTCGGCATGGCTTGGTATCAGGGGGATATCCAAACCGACGGCACTGGAACGGGAGTGGGAGACTTTGTTGGGCGCTTTAGCATTGAGACATTTGTGGTGGCGCCCGGTGCGACCTCCGCGCCTGATACCTTCCCAAGCGGCCCGTTCCCAGATGCAACCATCAACCCAGCCACGAACCCAATCCAGATGTACCATTTGGGACTTTGGTTCAATCGGACCTCTGACGCTGCATCGGAGGGCTGTGGGAGCACCGAGACACCGTTTAATGGCACTCACACCGCAGGAATACAGGCCCTGAGCACACGAAACTTTGCGCCGCTTAGCGGCCCGTTGAGCAAAGTCCACTAGGGGAGGCGTGGCAACTCTCTGGCGGGCGAGGGCGCCGACCATGGATCTGCGGCGCCCTTACACGCGCGGGCAAAGCGCCTCCCGCAGAATTTAAACCAAAGTTACATCCGCGGACGGCCAATGAGCGGCGAACGCATCCGCATCGACCTCATTCGCAGCCGCAAGCCGAGGCAGAAAAATCGGCGATCGAAGTCGGGAGAAGCGCCAGAACAGACAAGGAGAGCAAATGTCAGCTGCAACCATACCAACTCACGGCGTGATGGAAGGGGGCGGCTCCTATAATCTTCACGCCAAGATTCCCGCTGGCGGAGGCGATCTTGCATTGCCCTATTTGGAGAAGGCGGCTCGGTCCTGCACGCTCCGGTCAGGAAGCGATCCAATCGTGATCGCGGACTACGGTTCTTCACAAGGAAAAAACTCTCTGGCTCCCATGCGGGCGGCCATCCGATGTCTGCGTACGCGAGTTGGCAACGAGCGGGCCGTAGTGGTTATTCACGTCGATCAGCACGCGAATGACTTCAATACTCTCTTCGATGTACTGCACAGTGACCCTGACCGATACTCGACGGATGATCCCAGCGTTTTCCCTTCTGCCATCGGGAGGTCGTTCTACGAGAACGTCTTTCCAAGAGAACAAGTTGACCTTGCGTGGTGCTCCTATGCCGCCGTCTGGCTCAGCCGCGTCCCGGCGTTAATACCAGGCCATTTCATCTCGCTCGCCAGCACAGGCGACGAGCGTGCGGCATTCGACCGCCAAGCAGCCGATGATTGGAGACTCTTTCTTGCGCTGCGCGCGCAGGAGTTGCGCCCTGGTGGCCGACTGTTGGTCGTGCTTCCGGGTCTCAGTGATGCCGGTGCATCAGGATTTGAACCCCTCTTCAACTGTGCTAATGCGGTTCTCGCACAACTTGTCCATGAGCAAGTCATCGGCGACGACGAGCGAAAACGGATGGTTTTGGGCGCATACCCGCGACGACGAGTACAGCTCCTGGAGCCCTTCAACGCGGATGGTCAATTCCATGCGCTCTCAGTTGAACGTTGTGAGCTTCTCGACTTGCCTGACGCGGCTTGGGCTGACTACCAACGGGATCGAAATGTGGACGCTCTTGTCAGCCGCCACGCTGCATTCTTCCGCGCAATTTTCGTTCCGTCTCTAGCTTCAGCGGTTGGCGATGCCGGCAGGCGTGAAGCATTCACCGACTCCCTGGAACAGAAACTGAAGCAATGTCTGTGTGAACACCTCACCCCGTTTCACTCCTTCGTTCAGGTCATGGTGCTCGCCAAGCAAGGCCCTTCCGTTACTCCATCCTTGAGGAGCGACGCTTGAAATGACGTTTGAAAATGAGACTTTGGCGTGCGATCAGGCGCAACCGCTTGGGACATCTCCTGCGAAGCGGAATGCTAGCCAGATTTTTTATGGCTGGTGGGTCGTGCTTGCGTCCGCGTTTGGACTCTTTTGGGGCGTACCCATCACTGTTTATTCCTTCAGCGTGTTCTTCAAACCGCTGATGCAGGAGTTCCACGCTGGTCGAGCTGCGGTTTCGCTGGCTTTCACTCTGAAGCTCATTGCTGCTGCACTCTGTGCCGCTCCCATAGGCTGGCTGGCCGATCGCTACGGTCCCCGCCGCGTGATTCTGATCGCTACCGGAATTTTTGGTTTTATCTTGTTTGCGAATCGGATCTTTTCCGGAAGCATCGCTCAGTTCTACTGCTTTTACCTGCTCCTAGGTCTCTGTACCGGGGGTGTTGGCCCTATCCCCTATGGGTCTTTGATCTCGCATTGGTTCGACAATTCTCGCGGCTTGGCTCTGGGTCTGACGATGCTCGGCATCGGACTAGGGGCTGTGATCATACCATCAGTCGCGCAAACACTTATCGCACGATTCGCCTGGAGGACAGCTTATTCAATACTCGGCGCATCGGTTTCGTTCATTTGTTGGCCAGTATTAGCCTGCTTCGTTAAGGAAAGCCCAGAGGACTCTGTTTCGGTAACTGATTGGGTATCTGCAAACACGAACGGCATCGAAGGTGCCCGGCAGGGTCTCACCGCCCATGAAGCATGGCGCAGGCGAGATTTTTGGCTGATGGCGTGTGCGTTCACTTTGGTTAGCGCAAGTGTGCAAGGGTGTGTCGTGCACATGGCCCCCATGCTTAGTGACCGCAATCTGGGCATGCGTGCGGCGGCGTCAGGCAGTTCGCTTATTGGCGCAGCGGTAATGATCGGCCGCGTCGGAACTGGATATCTGCTTGACCGTACCTTTGCTGCTCGGCTCGCCTCAATTCTCTTTGCTCTTTCCGCCTTGGGAATCGCGCTGCTTTTGCTAAGGGACGGCACCGCCGCATTCGCAGGTGCGTTCCTGGTCGGACTAGGCCTGGGCGCAGAAGTTGATCTGATCCCCTACATGACAAGCCGATATTTTGGGCTGTGCGACTTCGGCAAGGTGTATAGCTCGCTATTCGCTGCGTTTTCTCGCCGGTGCACTCGGTCCTCTTATTATGGGTGCGGGCTTTGACCGAACGGGGTCTTACAGCGGGCCATTAGTCGGATTTCTTCTCGCAATTCTACTTGCCACCATTCTGATGACTCGCTTGGGTCCGTATCGTTTCCGTCCGCACGAACCGAACCTTGCGTTACCTAAGAAGAACGAAAACCGCAGACCAGAAGTCGAAATCCAAACGGAGGAGACATGCCGGTAGACAGCAATAAACTAAATGAATTCCTGGGGCGCTTTATCAATGACTTGGGCGCTTCCGTGCACGCTGGGATGGTGGTGATCGGGGACCGCTTGGGACTCTACAGAGCGCTCGCCCAAGAACCTATAACAGCCGCCCAGCTGGCGAAGAAAACCAACACCGACGAAAGATACGTCCGCGAATGGGCCGCTTCGCAAGCGGCCGGTGGATACCTTACCTACGAGCCCGAAACGCAACGGTTCGGTATGACGGAAGAACAGGCGCTGACGCTGGCGAGGGAGGATGGTCCTGCGTACCTGCCAGGGGCATTCGAACTCGCACTCGGATCGCTGGCGGCTGTCCCACGGATCACCGAGGCGTTCCGGTCAGGGGCGGGAATGGGATGGTCTGAACATGAAGAAAGCGTGTTCCATGGATGTGAGAAATTCTTCCGCCCAGGCTACGCCGCGAATTTGATCACCTCGTGGATTCCATCCCTCGATGGTGTCAAAGAGAAGCTCGCTCGGGGAGCGAAGGTTGCGGATGTGGGATGCGGCAAAGGAGCTTCCACCATCCTGATGGCGCAAGCCTTCCCTAGATCAGAGTTCCACGGATTTGACTACCACGATAAATCCATCGAACTGGCACGAACTTCGGCGAAGCAAGCAGGTGTGACGGATCGCGTCACATTCGAGATCGCCGCTGCGAAGGAATTTGCCGGAAGCAATTACGACTTCGTTTCTGTCTTCGATTGCCTGCATGACATG
>DATNKA010000124.1:0-7849 GCA_035603655.1 Candidatus Acidiferrales bacterium
GGAACGTGTTCTTCGGATTATGCTTCGACAAAACCTTGGTGATAGCCGCCGTCAGCGTGGTCTTGCCGTGGTCGATATGACCAATCGTCCCCACGTTGCAGTGCGGCTTATTGCGATCAAATTTCTCTTTCGCCATTTCTCTATCTCCTCGGCTTCCAGTTACGCCGAAACCAAATCATCGCCGTCGGCTTCGTAATACGCGCCAACGAATTGTTGCTTCTCCACCAACTCCCCGGCAATCTGCTGCTCGAACCGGCTGCAATCTTCCGAATACCGCTCCCGGAAAATCTCAAAGGCGCGATGGCCAATCCAGGAATCCAGAACCCGGTACCGGCCCTCGCTAACCGACTCGCACTTTACTTCGGTAGCGAGGTAACCTTGGGCACGCCGTAAAAACTGCGTCCAGATTCCATCCGACCCAAAAACAATTCCAAACTCAACCCGCTTACCTTCTCTGACCCAGAACCTGCGGTCGACGACGAACCGCGGCGCTCGCAGTCACTTCGTCGTGCCCTGCACCTTGGCGATGATTTCTTCCGCCACCGATCGCGGAGCCTCCTCATAACGCGCAAAGTGCATCGAGTATTCGGCGCGGCCTTGCGTCGATGAACGCATGTGGGTCGCGTAACCAAACATCTCCGCCAGCGGAACGATGGCCTTGATCACCTGCGAGCCAGCGCGATGCTCCATGCCTTCAATGCGTCCGCGGCGCGAACTCAGGTCACCCATGATCACGCCGGCATAGTCCTCCGGAGTAACCACTTCGACCGCCATCACCGGCTCCAGCAGCACCGGAGAAGCCTTCCGCGCAGCCTCTTTGAACGCCATCGAACCGGCAATCTTGAAGGCCATTTCGTTCGAGTCGACATCGTGATAGCTGCCGTCATACAGCGTCGCCTTCACATCGACCATGGGATAGCCGGCAAGAATGCCGCCTTCGAGCGCTTCCTGAATTCCCTGATCGATCGGCTTGATAAACTCTTTCGGCACCGAACCGCCCACAATGTCGTTGACGAATTCATAGCCTGTCCCCGCGGGTTGCGGGTCCAGCTTGATTTTCGCGTGCCCATACTGGCCGCGTCCACCGGTCTGGCGAATGTATTTGCCTTCGGCTTCGGCGTGCTTGCGAATGGTCTCGCGATAAGCAACCTGCGGCTTGCCTACGTTGGCCTCAACCTTGTACTCGCGCATCATGCGGTCGACGATGATTTCCAGATGCAACTCGCCCATGCCGCTGATGATGGTCTGCCCGCTGTCGGGATCGGTGTGAACTTTGAACGTGGGGTCTTCCTGCGCCAGGCGCCCCAGGGCCATCCCCATTTTTTCCTGATCGGCTTTCGTTTTGGGCTCGACCGCAACCGAAATCACGGGAACCGCAAAGGTAATGTTTTCGAGCGCGATGGGATGGTCTTCGTCGCAAATCGTGTCGCCCGTGCTCACGCCCTTCAGGCCGACCGCGGCGCAAATGTCGCCGGCCAGAATCTCACTGATCTCCTCACGCTTGTTGGCGTGCATCTTCAGCAGCCGCCCGATGCGCTCAGTGCGGCGCCGGCCCGTGTTCAGCACGGAATCTCCGGTCTTTAACTGCCCGGAGTAGACCCGGATAAACGTCAGCTGACCGACAAACGGATCGGCCATAATCTTGAACGCCAGCGCCGAAAACGGTTCCTTGTCGTCAGCCTTACGGAAAATGGTTTCGCCGTTGTCGGGATTCAGGCCATGCGTTTCCGGCACATCGAGCGGCGAAGGCAGATAGTCGACGACGGCATCCAGCAACGGCTGTATGCCCTTGTTCTTGAACGCCGTTCCCACTACCACCGGGAACACTTTCAGCGCAATTGTGGACTTGCGCAGCGACCCACGCAGCTCATCGGCAGTAATTTCTTCGCCCTCAAGAAACTTGTGCAGGATTTCATCGTCGTTCTCGGCAATGCTCTCGACCAACTGAGCATGGAACGCCTCGGCTTTCTTCTTCAGTTCGGCGGGAATTTCTTCGGTGACGTATTCGGCTCCCATCGTGTCGTCTACCCACACGATCGCCTTCATGTTGATCAGATCAATTACGCCTTTGAATTTATCTTCCTGGCCGATGGGAATCTGAATGGCGACCGGCTTCGCGCTGAGGCGCTTGCGAATGGTATCGATGGCATGCTCAAAATCCGCACCCATTTTGTCGATTTTGTTGATGAAGCAAATACGCGGCACGCCATACTTGTCGGCCTGGCGCCAAACTTTTTCCGACTGCGGCTGGACGCCGTGAACCGCGTCAAACACTGCAACCGCGCCGTCCAGCACGCGCAGCGAGCGCTCCACTTCCGCCGTGAAATCCACGTGGCCGGGAGTATCAATAATGTTGATGCGAATGTCGCGCCAGGTGCAGGTGGTGGCGGCGGACGTAATCGTGATGCCGCGCTCCTGCTCCTGCTCCATCCAATCCATCGTAGCTGTGCCCTCGTGCACCTCTCCGATGCGGTGCGTCTTTCCCGTATAGAACAGGATGCGCTCCGTCGTAGTGGTCTTACCGGCATCGATGTGGGCCATGATGCCGATGTTTCTGCAGCGTTCTAGTGGGACTGTTCTGGGCACGACTTTCTAACTCTTTCTGGGCTCCGAAAATTAGCTTTTAGCTGTTGGCTTCTGGCTCCTAAGTTAGTCGCCAGAAGCTAGCGGTCAGTGTTTCTACCACCGGTAATGCGCGAAAGCCTTATTGGCCTCGGCCATCCGGTGAACGTCTTCTTTTTTCTTGATGGCTGCACCTTTTCCGTTGGCCGCATCCAGCAACTCGTTACTCAACTTGTCGACCATGCCTCGTTCCGCTCGGCCGCGAGCATAGGTCAGCAGCCAACGGATGGCCAGCGAGGTACGTCGGTCAGCGTTCACTTCCACCGGCACCTGATAGTTCGCACCACCAACGCGCCGCGTCTTCACCTCGAGCAAAGGCTTGGCGTTCTCGACCGCTTTCGTGAACAGCTTCAGCGCTTCGTCGCCGCCTTTTTCCTGCACCTTGGTGAGGGCTTCATAGAAAATGCCCTCGGCGGTCGAGCGCTTGCCCTGCCACATCATCGAGTTGATGAACTTCGTCACCAGATTCGAGCCATAAACCGCATCGGCTGGCACGGTCCGTTTCGCTGTATGTCCCTTACGAGGCATTCCGTTTCAACCCTCTTAACCCTTCTTCGCGCGCTTGGCGCCATATTTTGAACGTCCCTGCTGACGGCCGGCCACGCCTACCGCGTCCAGCGTGCCGCGAATCACGTGATAGCGCACGCCAGGCAGGTCCTTCACCCGGCCCCCGCGGATCAGAACAATCGAGTGCTCCTGCAGGTTGTGACCGACGCCGGGGATGTAAGTCGTGACTTCAATCCCATTGGTCAAACGCACGCGCGCCACTTTGCGCAACGCTGAGTTCGGCTTCTTCGGGGTCTGCGTATAAACGCGCGTGCAAACTCCACGCTTTTGCGGACATCCCTGCAGCGCCGGACTGGCCGTCTTGTAACGCGGCCGCTTCCGCCCCTGAGCTACCAATTGATTAAAAGTAGGCACTCTTTGCCGCTCCTTAAAGTTACGCCCCGAAAATTACGCGCTGAAGTTGCGCAACGCAATCTGCCCTCGCCAGGCGGGCAGCGCACAGCGTTATCAGCTTTCCCGGTAGGACTGAATGATCCGGGCTGGCAGGCTCAAGCTGGCCAGCCATACTTCTCGCCGCATAGCAGTCACGGAGAGAGATTCTGGGTTCCCAATCTAGATTTGAACTGCCGACGGTGGCACCCGGCCAAAACTCCGGGGGTACTCCGTATCGCCAGCTCTGTCCTGCATATCCTTCCGCAGACCACCGTTGCGCCTGAATCAGGCGCGCCAGAAGCCCGAGGGCGAAAGGCAGCGCAGGAACATTTCAGCGAGGAAAGTTTCCGAACTCAAACTCAATCCAGAAACGCATTTCTCAAAAGCTCAACCACAAGCCCCCGGCAATACTCTGCGGAAACTCACGGCCTACAGCAAGCTTGGATTAACTCGCGGAACCAAACTACTATAGCAACTCGGGCGAAACATCGTCAACCCATGTTTTTGCATCCCACTGCAAATGCGGGACAACCGATCGTAGAGGGCGAGGCGCCGTCAGCTTGCTGAATCCGCCTCCAGCCTCTACACTACAAAAGTTTCCCGTTCAAATCATTCTAACTTCATTCCTTTAAGATAGCGGCTCGCCTAGCGGATGCGACGTGCGGCGACGAGAGGTTGCATGGGAAGGTTCGGTTGCGTTCACTGGGCAGGAGTCATCATCGCCATCTTTTTACTTCTGTTGCTGCCAGCTTGCGGTGGCAAGAAACCGCCCGGCGCTAATCCCTTTCCCGCCAAGATTACTCTGAATCCCGCCGTCAGCCTTTCCCTGCAATTGGGAGGTACCGTCTCGTTCAGCGCCAGCGCTCAGAACGGTACGAACGGAAACATTTCCCCGACCTTCACCTTTAGTTCGAGCAATCCCGGGATACTGGACATCTCTTCGGCCGGCCTGGCTTGCGCCGGTACCTGGAACGCACCTTACTTCAACGTCTGCACGCCTGCAGCTGAAGGTGTGGCGATGGTGACGGCCTCGGCGCTGGGGCAAACTAGTCCGCCCACCATGGTCTTCGTTCACCCTCCGATCGACAATATTCAGATCAGCGTGGTTCCACCGGTGAATCCTCCCCCTCCGGCGTGCCCCACGCAGGTCGCACTTCCCCTTGCTTGCAAGCTCGAGTTTAACGGCAATGCTGCCAACTACTGCCTCTCGCAAAATCAGTCGCAAACTTTGCAAGCCACCGCTTTCAGCCGGGGCGTCGACATCACTGCTGCAGTTGGACCTTTCACCTGGAGCCAGGCCACTGCGGACGTCGTCACCATCACTCCGATCGTTACATCATCGACCAACGTTGTTACCAACCAGGCGACCGTGGTATCGAACACACCCGGTCAGACCCAGGTAATCGCGTCAGCCGCGGGAGTGTCCAGCCAGCCCTACAGCGCTGAAACTTGCCCGGTGCAGTGCATTGCGCTGGAGGTCGGTTCGAACATCGGCCAGACCGGCTTTATCGCAAACAAAGGCACGTCGGAAACCATTAATGCTACGGCCGTCGACGTCCAAGGCTGTATCGTACCTAAGCCGTCTCTGACGTGGACGTCCTCTGCGCCAGCCGCGCTCACGGCAGGCAGCGGCACCACCGGCACGCCCACCACCGGGACTCCCACCACGGGCACTCCCACCACAGGCGCCACCACCGCAGGCTGCTCCGGGGCCACAAGTTGCACGATAGGAACCACCCAGGCGGGGGCGGCAGCCATCACGGCCTCGTGCACACCTCCAACTTGCAACATCGGCTTCCCTCTGGTGCCCGCGGGCATCCCACCACTTTATGTTCCCCAGCCGGTTTATCCAGTCACTGCCATTTCCGGACTGGTCACCGGCGCCGCCGTCTCGACCAGCGTGCTCGCGGCGAGTCAGGATTGTTACAGCAATTCTCTGTGCACGGTCGCGCTCTACAACATCTCGACTACAAAAAATCTGGCGTCCAATCCTTCATCGATGCCGACTCCGCCCAATTCGCTCATATTTGATCAGGCTGGAGACAAGGCCTACGCCGGCAGTCAGTTCGGCGCATTTCTCATCACCAACGCCAACCTGGGATCCTCCACCAGCCCGTTCACCCCCTTGCCAAACACCGCTACCACTCTGGGCGTCGTGACCGGCAGGGTTCTGGCGGTGTCGCCGAACGGCAATCTGGCCGTCTTCTCCGACACAGTCTCCACTCCCAATCAGGTTTATGTCGTCAACACCAGCAGCGCAACAGCGACCACTACCCCGCTGAATATCAATAGCGCAACCACGGCAGCGTTTTCGCCGGATAACTCGAGGGCGTTCATCCTTGCTAATGGCGGCAATACCTTATATGTCTATTCCCCTCTGCAGGCTCTTCAAACTTATTCGCTGACCGCACCCGCTAACGCGGTGGCGTTTTCGTCCACGGGAGCCTTTGCTCTGCTTGCCGGGGGATCTTCCGACCCAGCGACTCTCGCGATCTACAACACCTGCAACAATTCAAAAGCATACTTAACCCTGCCACCGCCTCCACCAGCGATTCAGCCGCTCCCGGCTTCCCCAATTTTCCTGAAGATGGTGCCTGCCGGCAGCGCGCCCGCGGGCAATGCAAGCATTCCAATCCTGTTTCAGAGTGATCTGAATAACCTCGATGTTTTCCTCGGCGTCGACAGCACCGGCATCGATGTTATCGCCACCACCACTACGACGCCGCTCACTCCGCCGGCGAACGCGCTCTGCCCAGTGCAGCAGATTACCTACGCCACAGAAGTCGCGAGTACCGGCCCGGCTTTTTATCCTCTCCACATCAATCTTCAGAGGGGCACTTTCCATCCCATCAATTTCTTTGTTTCGCCCGATGGCACGCAGGTATACATCGTCACCAGCGACCAGGGTGTCTTGATCTACAGCTTCAACACCCAATCGGTGAATGCCATTCCACTCAGTGGAGGCGCCGCTCCCGTCGCTGCGGATATGACGGTGGATGGAACGCTGCTTTACGTAGCCGGCACTGACGGAATCCTGCACGAACTGAATACCGCCCTAGCCTTGGACGTGCTGGAGATCCCCTTTGCCCAGCTTCCCAACTCGACCAACAATTTCTGCTTCCAGAATTTCACTTGCTCGCTGAATTTGGTGGCTGTCAGACCGTAAGTGCCGGAATGAATAGCGACTTCACCGGCTCCGGAAGATGGAGGACGGATTGATTCACGAGGCAGTGGATTCCAGGTCGAGTTGCCAGCGGCGGAATCGTATTAGGGTATGCCTTCAGGCATACCCTAATCGCGGAATAATTGGAATGCGCCTCGAGGCGCTGCCAGCTGGCCTTTGGGATCACGCAGCGCTTCCCGGCTGCGATTGAAATACCGCCAAGAGCCGGGCCTTCGCCCCCGAGGTAACTTACCCTACACCGGCTTCTGCAGTTCCTTCGCTACGCTGTCGAGCACTCCATTTACAAACTGCACGGATTCCAGACTGGAAAATTTCCTCGCGATCTCCAGCGACTCATTGATCACCACCGCGCGCGGCGTCTCCGGATAGGCCAGAAACTCCGCCACCCCCGCGCGCAAGAGATTACGATCCACCGCCGCCATGCGCTCCATGCGCCAGTGTTCCGCGTGGCGCTCGATCAATTTGTCGATCTCCGCTCCGCGGTCCGTTGCCACCCGGAACAAATCTTCGGCAAAGCCGCGCACGTCCGCGCTGGCCCCGGCATGTTCCGCCCAAAACGTGCGCTGCACATGGTCCACCGTCTGCTTGCCCATGTCGGCCTGAAACAACATCTGCAGAACCAGTTCGCGAGATTTACGGCGCGTACCCATAAAGAAATCGCCAGTGGCGAGTGCCCGTTGCCAGTTTACTGTAGGAAGGTTAGTTGCGCCGCTTGGTCTTGACCTTCACGCCCTTGGGCTTGTCATTCCGACGCTTCGCGGAACGAGGCGGAGGAACCTGCCGCTTGCTGACCGCTGATGACTGACGGCTAATCGCCCGGCCCAGCGACGCCATCTCCACCGCCGCCAACGCCGCCTCGAACCCTTTATTCCCCATCTTCAATCCGGCGCGATCGATCGCCTGTTCCAAGTTCTCGCAAGTAAGCACACCGAACGCATGCGGCACGCCAGTCTCCTGTGCCGACTGCCCAATCCCGCGCGTCACTTCGTTTACGATCACGTCATAATGCGCAGTATCTCCCCGCAGCAGACAACCGAGACAAATCACCGCGTCGTACTTCTTCGTCTCTGCCAGCTTCCGCGCCGCCAGCGGAATCTCAAACGC
>DATNKA010000125.1:0-13719 GCA_035603655.1 Candidatus Acidiferrales bacterium
GAAGCCACCGTCGGGTCGGCGTATGAATTGGCGGAGGCAGCGGGATTGATTGGCTGCGTGCGCCCTGCTGCGGAAGACCTGAGCACCAACCGGCGATATTTCGAGGGTTTCGGGAAGAGTAAGGGCAAGAGTAAGTAAGAGTGTAAGTAAGAGTAAATGACGCGCGTTGCGGTGAACCGCACTCTGGCAGATACAGGTCCGCTGGTCGCCATTCTTTCCCGCGAAGACGCATTTTGCCAAGCTTGCGTGGATGCGCTGCGAGGAATGGCCGCGCCGCAGTTTTCGTGCTGGCCGGTTATCACGGAAGCGGCATGGCTCCTAAGGCATTCTCGGCAGGCGATCCAGCAACTGTTGAGCAGCATGGATATGGGCTTTTTGGAACTGCTACCCCTGGCTGGGTTTGAGGCCAAAGCCATCGCGTCGTTGATGAAGACATATGAGAGCATCCGCCCGCAACTGGCCGACGCTTCTTTGGTTTATCTTGCCGGAAGGGAACAAATCGAGACCATCTTCACTTTGGATCGGCGCGATTTTTCCCTCTACCGGACCGGCGGCAAGAGATCCTTTCCTATCCTTCCGGAAATTTAGTGGTCTTCATTGGGTAGGCGAGAATTTCGATTTCAAAATATGATGGTTTGTCTCTTCAGCGCCTCCGGCGCAAACGGAAGGAAGGTTGTTATGGCGGTTCAGCGCATGTGCTTCATTACCCTTGTGGCCACTTCGCTTCTTTCTCTGGCCAGCGCACAAACCCCTGCCCCGGCAGCCTCCAGGCATGAACCCGCGTTGGATGTGACGTCGATGGATCGAAGCGAGGATCCCTGTCTAGATTTCTTCAAATATTCCTGCGGCGGATGGATCAAGAACAATCCGATTCCGCCCGACCAATCTTCCTGGGACACATACTCGAAGATGGAGGATGAGAACAGAAGCCGGCTGCGCGGAATTCTGGAGGTCGCGGCCGCGCCTGATGCCGCCCGCAATACCTCTGCGCAAAAGATCGGCGACTACTATGCCTCGTGCACCGACGAAAAAGCGATTGAGTCGAAAGGAGCGGAGCCGCTCAAGCCGCAGTTGGACCGGATTTCGCGGTTGACATCCAAGGCAGAAATCCCCGACGTGGCTGCTGCCATGGTGGATGACAACATATTGTTTGGTTTTGGGTCAACACAAGACTACCGTGATGCGAGTCAAGTAATTGCGGAAGCGGACCAGGGAGGACTCGGGCTGCCTGATCGCGATTACTACTTGAAGGACGATGCGAAGTCAGTCGAACTGCGCAAGGCCTATGTGGCGCACGTGCAGAAGATGTTCGAATTGCTGGGCGACCAGCCGGAGGCGGCGGCTGGAGAGGCGCAGACGGTGATGCGCATCGAAACCGGGCTGTCCAAGGGATCGTTGACCCGAGTGGAACGGCGCGATCCCAAGAACCTGGATCACAAGATGACCAGCGCAGACTTCGAGAAAATCAGCCCCGACTTTCAATGGGAGGTCTACTTCACGAAAGTGGGGCTGCCCGCTCTGAGCTCGCTGAATGTGACCTCTCCGGGTTTCTTCAAGGCGATGAACGAGGAACTGGGAAAGGAAAGCCTAGCGGATTGGAAAGTGTATTTGCGATGGCACCTGGTGCACGCGGATGCTCCGTTTCTCTCGTCAGTGTTCCTGAATGAAAACTTCGCGTTTTATGGAAAGACTCTTCGCGGCCAGCAGGAGTTGCAACCCCGATGGAAACGCTGCTCGGAAGCTGTCGACAACGATCTGGGTGAAGCGTTGGGTCAGGTGTACGTGGAAAAATACTTTGGTCAGGAGGCCAGGCAGCAGGCGTTGACAATGGTCAAAGAAATCGATGCTGCCATGGCGCAGGACATTCATTCGTTGCCGTGGATGTCGGCGGCTACGAAGCAGCAGGCGCTCGTAAAGTTGCATGGAATGGCGAACAAGATCGGCTATCCGGACAAATGGCGCGACTACAGCTTGCTGGAGATCGTCCGCGGGGACGAATTGGGCAATGTGGAACGGGCCCGGAAATTTGAATTCAACCGGCAACTGGCCAAGATCGGCAAGCCCGTGGATCGGGGGGAGTGGGAAATGACTCCACCGACGGTGAACGCATACTACAACCCCCAGATGAACGACATTAATTTCCCAGCCGGAGTGTTGCAGCCGCCAGCGTTCGATCCCACCTCGGATGCGGCTCCAAATTATGGCGATACCGGCGGCACGATTGGGCACGAGCTCACCCACGGCTTCGACGATGAAGGTCGCCAGTTCGACGCTCAGGGCAACCTGCGCGATTGGTGGACCGCGGAGGACGGCAAAGAGTTTGTGAAGCGAGCGAGTTGCATTTCAGATCAGTACTCGACTTACACCATCGTCGATGACATCAAGATCAACGGCAAGCTGACCCTAGGCGAGGATGTTGCCGACCTCGGCGGCCTGATCCTGGCCTACATGGCGTGGAAGGAGGATACCAAGGGGCACAATCTAGACGCGATCGAAGGTTTCACGCCCGACCAGAGATTTTTCGTAGGGTATGGTCAAAGCTGGTGCGGAGAGACCCGCGACGAGACCAAGCGATTGCGCGCCACCGTGGACCCACACTCTCCGGAGAAATATCGTACGAACGGCGTGGTCTCGAATATGCCGGAATTCCAAGAGGCGTTCCACTGCAAAGCCGGATCACCGATGGTGAATCAGAACCGCTGCAGAGTGTGGTGAAGGAAACCGCCACGGTCCGTTAGTCGCGGGTTTTTGAAGTAGCGATCAACTACTGGAGTTCGTCTTTGGTTGGGTTGTAGTAGAAGCGGAAGCGGAGAGCGAGATACTCACCGGTAAATTCGCTGGGCAGCGCTGGAAACGGGTCCGATGCCGTGATGCCGGCCCAAGCGGCGCGATCCAGCGGAATGTCTCCGGAGGTGGCTACCAGCTTCATGCCCGCGACTTTTCCGTCTTTTGTAATCGCGAACTCGATGATCAGGTTGCCATGTTTGAACTGCGCGGATTCTGGAATTGCGTTGTACCAATTCACACGCACGTCTCTTAAGATACGCTGCAGGTACGGGCCAAAATCCACGCCTTGAGTGTCACTAAGAATTTCGAGGTTTCCAACCTGGCGGCCGTGCGCCCCTGTCCCTAGCCCAAAATCGCCGCCGTTTCCCTGGCCCCCACTTCCCGGCCGCGCAGCCGCCCGAGCCGCCTCCTGAATAGCCGAGCCCGCGGACATGGAACCCGCGTATTTCTTGAACTCATTGTTGATGTTTGGAGTAGCCGGCGTCTGCAGTTGCGCGATCTGCGGATTGGGCGCCTGCTGCGGCTGAGGCGGGGTTTGGCTCGGCGAAAGTCCAGACGAGGATTGCGCCGGCGGCTGTCCCATTTGAGCCGCTCGCGTGCCCGGCGCTCCCGGAGGCGGGGTTGCTAAACTCTTGCGCAACTCCTTGACGTCCAGCTCAGGATGCCGCGTCATTGCGACTCGGTTTTTGTCAGAAGCAATATTCGTGTTCGGCCGGTGCTGCAGCTTCTGCAAGTCCGGGGGAAGTTCAAGGAAGGTAAGATCCTTGCCACTCGTCAGATTTTTCGACGCAACGGCGGTATGCCACGGAAAGTATTTTTCAAAATTCTCGATCTTCGCCAGAAAAACGATGAGAAGCAGGTGGACAATAATTGAAATCCAAGCAGCTTCCCGGCGACGCGAACGCGTGAGATCGTCCTGCAACTGGATGAGCAGATGCGGTACACGGGCATCATCATCAAGGTTTTTGTAGGCCGTTTCCCATTCCTGCGCATCGTAGAGTCCCAGTTGTTCGGGCTGTGGCTTCTCGGGAGGTGCCACTGGATCCTGGAATGGAATTTGCGTAATCGGCATGAACTAAATTTGTCCGTGCTAGGTCTGTCGGTTAGACACACATTCCCGCAGCTGCGTTGCATCCGGCCTTCCACGGACGACGCACAGCAACGGACGGAGCCAAAGCTATCTTTATTTTCGCATCTTTCAGGAGATTACGCTCACTGCAAAATGGCGTAGGGGGTTACGTCTGTAAACATTTGTAAAACATGGTCGAATCTGGGAATGGCATCCGGCAATCAAGCCGCAGACAGGGGCCGGGCCCTCCCTAACCGGCATCCACGAGACAGTTTCGATCCTATCCCTTGGCCTTCGCCAAACCTGCCAGGCCAACTTTCTTTCCGTGTTCCCGAATCGTCCCCACAATATCCAGCGCAAGTGCAAGCGCGCGCCGCCCGTCACTGATCGGCACCACCGGTGTGGATCGCTCTCGCACCGCCTGCAGAAACGATTTCAACTCCGCGTGCAGAGGTTCTTCGGAAGTCACCGACGGTTTGCCAACCCCAATCTGGGGATTAACGGTAGGCGTGTTTGCAGTGGATCCGTCCTGTCCCACCCTAAAGACCAGCACTTCCTGCCGCCCGTAATCTACCGAGACATATTGCCGGGGCTGGAAAAATCTCAACTTGCGCACCCGTTCCGTGGAAACGCGGCTGGCCGTAAAGTTGGCCACGCATCCGGATTCGAACTCCAGCCGCACATTCGCGATGTCAACCTTGCCGGAGAGAATAGGCAGGCCCACGGCGCGAACTTCCTTCACCGCAGAATTCGCGAAGGAAACAACGATATCGAGATCGTGGATCATGAGGTCGAGCACAACATCAACATCGAGCGATCGCGGCGTGAACACACTGAGGCGGTGCACTTCGAAAAACATGGGCTGTGTGAGCAGGGGGATGGTGGCGCGGACTGCGGGATTGAAGCGCTCCAGGTGCCCGGCCTGCGCAACTCGTTTGTGAGTGGCGGCCAGTTGGACCAATTCGTCGGCGTCTGCGAGGGATGCGGCTAGAGGTTTCTCGATGAGAACGTCAATCCCCGCTTCCATCAGGGGACGGGCGACCTCAAGATGATGGACCGTGGGCGCTGCCACAGACGCGGCGCGAACCTCGCTGTGCGTGGTCAGCATCTGCTCGACCGAACCAAAGGCGCGGCAGCCGAACTCGCGTGCCACCGCGTCGGCTCGATCCAGGTTGGGATCGACCACGCCCACTAACCGAACCGGTTCCCCCTGTTGTTCCAGTTCGTGGTAAACCCTCGCATGGTTGCGTCCAAAGACGCCTACCCCTACCACCGCGACGGAAATCGGATTGTCAGCTTGCAGGGACAGACTCTCGGATGGCTGGTTGCCAGCAGGACAAGGAATTGTAAATGTAAACCTGCAGTTTGATGGACAATTGTGGCAAATTCATCTTAACTCTCCGGTTTGCGCCTTCTTTAGGATAGCAATCTGCCCGGCGTGGTACAGCTCGTGTTGGACGATGCCATGCAGCATGAAATAGAAATCGTACTTTTTGCCGGGAACCCGCTCGCGGAGACGGGATTCCGGCAAGGCCGCAACCATCTTCACCAGCGCATCGTGTGTACGCTTCACATGAGCCACGGTTTTTCGCCATGCCGGTTCGGTGGGCTTTGGAACTAAAGGAAAGTTCGCTAGTCCTTCGGGCTGAAAGGTCTCGCCGTTCAGCCGGCGGCATGCCGCAGCGTCCCAGGCAGCGACGTGCAGAACAAGTTCCCAAATGCTGTGAATATTCGGCAAAGGTTTAGCTGCCACCGTCGCGGCATCCATATCTTGCAACAACTCAAGCAGCGCCGGACCGTGCCACGCGTCACCTTCAAATGCACGGCGAAGCTGCTCGGCAATGAGGGCAGGTTCTGTGCTACGGGAACGCATACCGCTTACCTCGTTGGTGAAAAAAGGATTAGTAAAAATAGAAACTCACTTTGATGGAGCATTCTAAAGGTGAGGGTCAGTCCGCAACAATCACGATTTCCGCCCCATTCGCCGCGACGATGATGTTCTCGCCGTCCAGCAGCAGACTCTTTCCGGCATCGAGCGCCAGGCAGGTCGCGCCTGCAGACTGCATGACTTCGATGGTATGCAATCCAATCACGGGAACATCGAATCGCATGTCCTGATTGGGCTTGGCGACCTTCACCACGGTGAGGTCGCGGCTGAGCGTAGAGGCGTCGCCGCGGAGCGAGCGCAAGATCAATCCGGCGCGTTCGATAGTCGCGTCCGTGCCCTCCATGGCTTCGACCGCCACGCACGCGGATTCGGCGACTACGACGGTCTGGCCGATGTCGTGCTGCGCAAGCTGACGTGCAACCCTGCGGCCGTAGTCGATGTTCTTGCGCTCCTGCTCGCTGGGCGCTCGGCGCGTCTGCACTCCGGACTTCACCAGCAAAGGTTCAAGCAGCCACGTGGAATTTTCAAGTGTAATACCTTCGTCGGCGAGAACCTTCGCCACGGCGCCGAGCAGACTGTCGGTGTTGCGCGTGGTAAGTGAGAGCAGAAGTTTGGCCAGTCGCCAGTCCGGTCGGACGGCGGAGAAAATCTGTTTGTGCTTTACTTGCCCAGCCATGATGGCGCGGCTCACGCCTTGCCGTTGGAAAGTTTCGATCAGCTTGGAAAGCTCGCCGAGCGATAGCCAGTGAACAGAAGTGGCGCCGCGATCCCCGATTTCCGGGAAGGCTTCTTCTTTGATCGCGACCACGACCACCTCGAATCCCGCGGCCCGCGCCGCTTCGAGTACGAGAAATGGAAACTTGCCGTTCCCGGCGATAAGGCCCAGACGTTGCATAGCAATCTTCAGCGGCGCCCACCGAGAGGCGATCACCGCCCCCTCGGTCGATTATTTAATCACTCCTCGTTCCGAGGACTCGATAAAGCGAATCAGGAGTTCCACATCTTCACCGCGCTCGGGTTCGAACTTCAGCTTCTCCAGCGCTTGCGAGGTGTTCATCTTCGACGCCAGCAAGGTTTTGTACGCATGGCGAATCTTGCGGATACGCTCGGGTGAAAAGCCACGCCGCTCGAGGCCAACTTTGTTCATTCCGTAGGCGTGCGTGTTGCGCGCGGCCGAGGTCATGGAAAACGGCAAGACATCCTGTGTGATGGTGGTACCGCCGCCGATGTAGGAGTGGGCGCCGATGCGCACGAACTGATGCACCGGACAAAGCGCGCCCACCACAGCCCATTCCTCTACGATTACATGACCGCCCAGAGTCGCGCCGTTCACCAGCATGCAGTGGTCGCCGATAACGCTGTCGTGTCCAATATGCGCATAGGACATGACCAGAACGTGGCTGCCAACTCTCGTCAGTCCGCCACCCTTCACGGTGCCGCGAGTAATAGTCACGCACTCGCGAATTTCATTGTGGTCGCCAATCTCCAACCGCGTCGGTTCGCCTCTATAGGAAATATCCTGTGGCGCCATTCCGATCGCACAAAAGGGAAAGAAGGCATTGTCGGCACCGATTTTGGTTGGCCCTTCGATCGCGACATGCGACACCAGACGACAGTCCTCCCCGAGCTCCACCTCTGGGCCAATCACGCAATAGGGACCTACTTTGCAGGACCCTGGCACTTTGGCTCGTGGATCAATGACCGCGGTAGGATGAATCGCCGTGGAATGGACACTCATGATTGCCGCCGGGCTCGTTTCATTCCGCCGTGCCGTCAGAGCCGTCGTCGTGCCCGCGTAAACTGTCAACCAGTTGGCACGACACGGTCGCTTCCGCGACTCGCTTGCCCGCAACCAACGCAACGCCATGCATTTTCGCTGCGATCATCCGCGGAATCACGCGCCAGCCTTTCACTTCCACCTCAATTCGCAGCTGGTCGCCGGGGCTCACGGGACGCCGAAACTTCGCACGTTCGATACCGGTGAAGACCATCACCTTGTTGTTGCGATCTTCCACTTCGGTAAGCAGCAGCGCGCCCCCGGCTTGCGCAATCGCTTCCACGATCAGAACCCCCGGCATGATGGGTAATCCCGGAAAATGTCCGTTGAAAAACTGCTCGTTGATGGTGACATTCTTGATGGCTACAATGCGCTCTTTGCGTTGCAGCTCGAGCACGCGGTCGATCAGCAGGAGGGGATAGCGGTGCGGCAGGATTTTCAGGATGTCGTGAATGTCGAGTGCGATCTTCGGCACGCGCGGTTGGTCGTCGTCCTCGGGTGGAGTGGTCTCAATCATGGATTCATCCCAACAGCCTGAAGATTATACTGTACCGCGTTGTATTCACAACGCAGCGGCCACCCTGCCGCCGAAAGGTAAACGTGTCAGCAAAGAAACTACGACCATCAACAGGCGAGCGGAATCAGGCAATCGACCGGCTGCGCTACTTCGAGCAACGGCAGGACCGAATAGTCGAGACCGTGCGCGAGCTAGTCGAAATCGAATCCCCCAGCGACCACAAAGAAGCGGTCGATCGTATAGCCAGGTTCCTTGCGCCAAAGTTTGAGGCGCTTGGCGGGCGGGCTCAACTACATCACTCGGTCGACGCTGGCGACAGCTTGCAAATCAACTTCGGAAGTCCGGCGGCACGCCCACCGATTCTGTTGCTTGGACACTACGACACCGTGTATGCGCTGGGGACGCTGGCAAACATGCCTTGCACGATCGAACACGGCCGCCTGCGCGGGCCAGGCGCGCTCGACATGAAGTCAGGAATTGCGCTGATGATTCACGCCATTGAAGCGCTTAAGCACTGGCACGGAGAACTGCCTCGACCGATCACGGTATTTCTGGTTTCCGATGAGGAAGTCGGCAGCCATTCTTCGCGGAAGATTACAGAAGCTCTGGCCAGGGAGTCCGCTGGAGTGCTGGTGCTGGAGCCCGCCGCCGGACTTCGAGGTGCCGTCAAGACTGCGCGCAAGGGCGTGGGCGAGTACAGGCTGCGCGTCCACGGCGTCGCCGCGCATGCCGGACTCGACCCCGGGAAGGGGCACAGCGCCATCCTCGAACTGGCGCGCCAGATCGCCGTAATTGCCAAGATGAATAATCTGCGGCGGGGCGTGTCGGTAAACCCGGGCGTGATTGAAGGTGGAACGCGTACGAATGTAGTTGCCGCCGAGGCCTCAGTAAGGATTGATGTTCGCATCAAGCGAGCGCAGCAGGCCGCCGGAATCGATCGAAAACTGCGCTCTCTCAAACCCTTCGACAAGCATTGCACACTCGAAATGACAGGCGGCATTAATCGCCTCCCCATGGAGCGAACTGCCGGGGTGGCAGCACTCTACAAGAAAGCGCGCGGCATCGCAGATGAGATGCGTTGGAAGCTGGAGGAAGCTGCCGTTGGCGGTGGCTCCGATGGGAATTTTACGGCTGGTATGGGAATTCCAACGTTGGACGGCATGGGCGGCGTGGGCGAAGGCGCGCATGCCGTGCATGAGTTCATCGTCATCTCCGAACTGCCAAGAAGGGCTCTGCTCTTGGCGGGAATGATTGAGGGCGTTTGACAGCTACTCTTGCGGAACCAGGACAAGGAAATAATCCATTTTGTCGCCCTTCACAAAGTCATACTGTTCGAGCAACCGGTAGCCCGCCTCCTTGGCCTCGCGGAGAACGATGTCGCGACTCACGCCATGGTCCTCCCCATTGCCGCTGCGGTCGATGATTCCGATTCTGGCGCCGCGACGAAGCGCCGCCTGCAGGTTCCGCAGCAGCGCTACCGGTTCGGCAACTTCGTGATAGGTCTTTAGCAGCAACACGGAATCAATCGCACCCGCGGGAAGAAGAGGGTCATCAGCTTTGCCGAGTTGGGTCTTCACATTGTGCAACTTCTCCTTCTGCGCACGATCGTTTATGTAGCGGATCGCCTCTGGATTTATGTCTACCGCGTAAACAACGCCCTGTTCGCCTACTCGGCGCGCCGCTCGCACCGTGAACCAGCCCGAACCGGCACCGATGTCGGCTACTGTTTTTCCCGCGGTGATGCCCAAAATGTCCATAACGCGATTGACTTGCAGGCGCTCGTCCCGGCCCGGAGAATCAAAAATAGAAAGGTCTCCCGTATAGGGTTCGCTGGTCTTGCGATGCTCGTCCTGCGCGCCAGCTGGGGCAGTGGGACTCTGCGCGGAACCAGAGGAAAGCATCTGCCACGAAACAAGTACGGCGAGCAGGAGAATGCGGTGTTTGAAAATCACTATTGACCTCCGGGGCCAGGCCCTTCAAGAATAGACTTCAAGAGGACGGCGACGTGAGCATGGCCACACTTTGATGCTCAGGCAGTTACTTTCTGCGCCAACTCTTTTGACTCCGCACTTACCCTTAGCCTAGACTTTTTTCAGGGAGTTTAGCCCCGGAGGGAGGATTATGGGTGAATTTTCGCCTTTGCATTGGCTGTTAGTGATCGCGATCGCCCTTCTGCTCTTCGGGACCAGCAAGTTTACTGCTGTCGGCAAGGGTATCGGCGAAGGCATCCGTAACTTCAAGGCTGCGATGAAAGAACCCGCAGAGGAAAAGGCAGAAGAAAAGGAAGAGAAAAAGGCAGAAGAAAAAAAATCCTAGCCGGCTAGCAGGGCTTCCTCCTTCGCGCCCATACTTGCCGGGTCGAGTCACCCAAGCAAGCCTACCTTCAGATAGCTCTCATCTCTCTCAACATGGCAAAAACACGCGCCACGGGAAGGCCTACCACGTTGCAGTAGTCGCCTTCGATGCGCCGGACCCAGCGCGAGGCCATGCCTTGGATGCCATACGCTCCGGCTTTGTCCATAGGGTCGCCGGTTGCAATGTAGTCGCGAATCTCATCTCCGGAGATTTCGCACATGGTCACCAGGGTGGAGTCGGAACTAGTTCTTAGCTCACGATCCTCGACTCCCGAGATTGATTCGGGTTTGCTGGTCAGGCGACCCACTAAGCACACAGCCGTGATCACTTGGTGGGTGCGTCCCGACAACAGTCGCAGCATGCGGGCAGCATCGTCGGCGTCGCGCGGCTTGCCCAGGATTCTCTCGTCGACCACAACCACAGTGTCCGCCCCTAGAACGTAGTCTTGAGGTCGGTTTCGACTAACCGCAAGCACCTTCTCGCGCGCCAAACGTCCGGCATAAATTCGCGCCGACTCTCCTGGCAGCGTGGTTTCGTCAATGTCGGCAGGTTGCACGGTGAACGGGATACCGGCATTGCGGAGTAACTCCTGGCGCCGGGGCGAAGCGGAAGCGAGGACAATCATGCCCTCCGATTTTAGCCGAACAAAACTTAGCGGCTTCCGACCACGCCGCGCACCGACTCGATCAGCTTGCCCGAATCGTAGCCGACACCGTCTTTAAAGACGGTCTCGACGTTCTCGATGTCCTCGATCTGTTTCGACGGATCGCCTTTGATCACCGCTAAATCCGCCTGCTTGCCGGGAGCGATGGTTCCGATGCGGTCCAACTCTCCGAGAAATTGGGCGCCATTTGCAGTCGCGATGTGGATGGCTTCCACCGGCGTGAATCCCGCTTCCACCAATAACTCGACTTCACGCTGATCGCCGAAGCCCGCAATCACGCCTCCCATGCCGGTGGGGTCGAGTCCCGCAAGCAGCAAGCCTCCGGCTTGCGCGAAGGCATGTTCGAATTCCATTTCCTTTGTGAAGGCGGCCGGCCACGGAGAGACATCGCTTCCATACTGCTTGTGTAATCGAGCGGAGTCGGTGGAGCGAACTCGGTTCGAGAGCAACATGCTGCGAGCATCAGGAGAGAGCGCATCGAGAAGGCGCTGCTCGAGGGTTGGTCGACCGGTAAAACTCCCCATCTCAAATACGGGAAGAGTCGACGTAACAGCGACGTGGTGGTGTACGAGGTCAACGATCATATCGTGGAGCGGACCTGACTTGACGTCGAGCCTGGAGATGAGTTCCGGATTCTCCGCCTTGTCCGGACATTCTCCTGACTTTTTCTCCGGAAGAAATTCTGTATCCACCAGCAAACCATGCTCCAGGTCATCGATACCGATGGCTGCGGCTTCCCGAAAACCAATGGAGCAAAGATGTCCGGTAACCTTTGCGCCTCGCTTGTGGGCCGCGGCCACCGCGGCTGCAAGTTCGGCTGGAGTGATAAACATGTAGGCCTTGAAATTGTCGACCCCCTGGTCCAACCAGAAATTGACCGTCCGCGTTGCATCCTCGGGCCCGGTGAGTTGATGCATCTGCAAAGCCCACGAACCCGCGCCCTCCAGGTAAGGCCCAGTTACGTGGATCTTCGGACCAGGGGTTTCGCCTTTATCGACTTGCTTTTTGATTTCGAGATCCGTATAGGGCTCGAGCGCACCCGTAGTTCGAATGGTGGTAACGCCGCCGGCAAGATACAAGCGCGGAAAGCTGAATGCCATTTCGCCGAAGATGCCGTTGCCCATGGGATAGAACATGTGGTCATGCATTCCCACCAGACCCGGGATCACGCTGTAGCCATGAAGGTCGAGCGCCTGCGCATCTTTCGGGAGGTTCGCCGATGCGGCGTCAGCGACCGATTCGATCTTTCCATTGCTGAGGATGATGGTTTGATCTTCGCGGGCCGCGGCGCCGGTGCCATCGATTACGCGCACGTGGGTCAGAGCCACAAGTGGCGAGTCGACTTTGACAAAGGCTTTTACCTGCGGCGAGAGAGTTTGCGCCGAACCAGTGACCGCCGTGAGCGCAGCGCAAATAAAAACCAAAGCGGACTTCCACATTAGGGGCCCCCTCAAAAAAGAGAATTCTGGTTGGAGGATTGTAACGGATCAGGGGACCGCGGACGACGCAGCAAGCGGCCGAGCGGGGAACTCGTCGCCGCCTGCTAAAATCAAAGGTTAGCCCTCAATCTCTCAACCTATGGACGCCGCTTTCCTCCGCAATTTTGCCATCATCGCGCATATCGACCACGGCAAATCCACGCTGGCGGACCGCCTGCTGGAGCTGACCGGGTCGCTCACTGCGCGCGAGATGCAGGCGCAGGTGCTCGATTCCATGGACCTGGAGCGCGAACGCGGCATTACCATTAAGGCCCATGCCGTCCGTATGATGTACACCGCGCAGGATGGCCAGACTTACCAGCTCAACCTGATCGATACTCCCGGGCACGTGGACTTTTCTTATGAGGTCTCGCGATCGCTGGCTTCGTGCGAAGGCGCCTTGCTCATCGTCGACGCTTCCCAGGGAGTGGAAGCACAAACGCTCGCCAACGCCTACCTGGCGATCAACAACGGACTCGAAATAATTCCTGTCATCAATAAGATCGATCTGCAAAGCGCCGACATTCCGCGAACGAAAGAAATGATCGAAAGCGCCGTCGGACTCGACGCTTCCGATGCCGTGCTCATCAGCGCGAAGACTGGCCAGGGGGTGCCCGACGTACTGGAAGCTATCGTGAAGCGCGTACCTGCGCCCAAGGGCAATCCAGACGCCCGGTTGCAGGCGCTGGTCTTCGACTCCTGGTTCGACGCCTACCGCGGTGTGGTGATACTTACTCGCGTCTTCCAGGGCACGCTGCGCAAAGGCCAGAGAATCCGCCTGTGGTCGAATGGGACAACGTTCGACGCCGAGACCCTGGGCGTGCTCACGCCCAAGCCGGTGGAAATCAACGAGCTGAAAGCTGGCGAGGTCGGGTTTCTCATCGCGAACATAAAGAACGTGGCCGATACCAAGATCGGCGACACCATTACCGATGACGCCAATCCCGCTTTCGAGGCTCTGCCCGGCTTCGAAGAAATTAAACCCATGGTGTTCGCCGGTCTCTACACGGTGGACGCGCACGAGCATACGCGATTGCGCGAGGCGCTCGAAAAACTACGTCTGAACGACTCGTCATTTTTCTTCGAGCCGGAGAGTTCAGTGGCGCTAGGTTTCGGATTCCGATGCGGATTTCTCGGACTGCTGCACATGGAGATCATTCAGGAGCGGCTGGAGCGCGAATACG
>DATNKA010000126.1:0-4250 GCA_035603655.1 Candidatus Acidiferrales bacterium
CTGGGACCGCGATTCCGCGAAACTCCGCTGGCCGCGTGTAGTGAGGATAATCCAGGAGTCCGTTAGACCCGCAAGTCGAATCCGCACCGCCAGCCGTCCTCACTTTCACATCAACCGTAAACGATTCCTGCCGCGTCGACCGTTCATTTCCTACGGCGCCCGGAAGCAGACGCATGATTGCTTCCACGATCACCGCAGCGGCTATTTCCCCGCCACTCAGAATATAGTCGCCGATAGAAATTTCCCGATCCGCCAGAAAATCCGCTACGCGCTCGTCGACTCCCTCATACCGCCCGCAAACCAAAACGATCCGGTCGAGTGCAGCCAGTTCCGCGGCAACTCTCTGATTAAATGGCTGCCCCTGCGCCGACAGCAGGACTACCGACTCCTTCCCTTGGCCCGCGAGACGTTGTTCCCGCGGAGCCAGGAGCATCGATTCCAAACATTCAAACAGCGGTTCCGGCTTCAGCACCATGCCTTCGCCGCCGCCAAAAGGACGGTCATCCACGGTACGGTGACGATCGTGGGTAAACTCCCGCAGATCGTGGACTTGAATTTGCGCCAGCCCCATTTCCTGGGCCCGGCGTGTAATGCCGTATTCCAACGGTCCACGAAAGAAGTCCGGAAAGATGGTTACAATGTCGGCCTTCATCGCAGAACCCAAAATCTTCCACCCAGAGGCACAGGCAACACCCAGGTGTTTCCCGGGACCCTCGGTGTCCTCTGTGTTTAATGCTTTTTCCTTCCCTCAGCCTGCTCGCGTTTCTCCTCAGCTGTTAGCGGAGCGTTCACCTCGAGCAGACCTTCCGGCAAGTTCATGCGCACCTGCCGGCGTTCCAGATCCACGCCGTCGAGATATGCCTCGGCGAACGGAATCTCCACCCGGCGGGCGGCATCGCGCACTATCAGGAGCGGCGCTTCGCCCGCTCCAAATTCAACATCCTCAATGCGTCCGATGTCGCGGCCGCGATCAAGCACTGAACAACCCACCAGGTCGCTAACGTAATTCCAGCCCGCTTGCAATTCCGAGCGCTGACTCTGCGGGACCTGCAACTCGCACCCCACCAGCGTTTCGGCCTCGGAAATAGAATCCACTCCGGCGAACTTGAAGACCAGTAGCCCTTTGTGCGGCCAGAAATCTTGCACTTCAAGTTCGCGCCTGATCCTATTCGCTTCCCGCGGCAGCGCCAGAAGCTTCATGCCCAGGGCGAAACGTCCCGGAACGTCGCTGTAAATCATGCCCGCAACTTCCCCGTGGCGGCCCTGCGTTTTCACCACGCGAGCCAGCGTAATGAAGTCACCACTGGTTTCAGGCTTTTGAATGGTGCGGTCCCTGCCCCGGCGCACTGGCCTCCGCCGCGTTCCCAGCTGCTGGTTAACTTCAACGTCAGTCGATTACTTCCAGCGTGTATCGCTTACGGGCTCTCACTCCTGCGGCGCTAAGCAGCGTCCGCAAAGCGCGCACGTTGCGCCCTTGCCGGCCAATGATTTTGCCCACGTCCGCCTCGGCAACTTCTAACTCGATCACGTCGTCATCGAGATGATCGACGTAGACCGCCTCCGGCGCATCCACAATCCACTTCGCAATCTGTTCGATAAGAGCGCGAACATCTCCCGTGGTTTCAGTCATAGCGATCGATTAGGCCACGGAAGCCGCTGGAGCAGCCGCGGGTTTCGAGTAGAGCTTGCCGACACGCTCTGACATTTGAGCGCCCTTCGAGACCCAATAGTCGACGCGGTCGCGCTTGAAGTCGATGCTGGTGGGATTGGTTCGAGGATTATATGTCCCCACAACTTCCACGGGCCGGCCATTACGCGCGCGCGCTTTCTCAATCACCACCACGCGGTAAAACGGTTGTTTGCGCGCACCCATGCGCGACAGTCGAATCATTAACACAAAAGTATATCCTTGTTCCGGAAGAGTCCGGTGAGGTCAAAACAAACTCTTATTATGCCGGAGGTTAGCGGGAATGGCAATAGGCGTTGGCCGCGGGTCGACGCGGGTGGGCGCAGATAGTGTCTGGATTTCGATTTAGGGCGAGAGCGGAGACGGCAACTCTTGAGGGAATCGCAAGCTTGCAGGGTGGTTGAAGAGTTCTTTAATGTTGCGTTCAAGCGGTTCGCTAAACCGATGAGCGTGTCCGAGGCCAAGCAGTACTTCAGCATCGTGCTCCGCCCTCTGCTGGCTGTGCATTCTTCATCCGCCCTTTATTTTGAAGGTTTGCGGATCGCAGACCGACACCGCATGTCTCGGTATGACGTATGACCCGGTAGGACTCGCTCATGGTGGCGGCGGCTCTGCAGGGTCACTGCGAGAAGCTCTATAGTCTCTATAGTGAAGACTTCCAGCAAGGCCGGAAGATTCCAGATATGCGGATTGAGAATCCGTTTGCCACCCGGCGAAATCCAACATCTTTCCTCATCCCGCTAGACTCAATTTTGGAGGTAACCCTTTGCAGGCGGTCTATATTCTCTCCGCGGTCCGCACACCGATTGGAAAATTTGGCGGATCACTGGCGTCGCGAACGGCGGCGGACTTGGGGGTTGTAGCCGCCAAGGCCGCGATGGAACGCGCTGGAATCCAGCCGGGGCAAGTGGAAGAAACTATTTTCGGCAATGCACGGCAGGCGGGGGGCGGACCGAATCCGGCGCGTCAGATTTCTATCCGCAGCGGAGTGCCGCAGGAAGTTCCCGCATTCACGGTGAACAAGGCCTGCGCCTCGGGACTGAAGTCGATTGCACTGGCTTACCAGGCGATTCTGCTCGGCGATGCAAGTTGTATGCTGGCTGGCGGCACGGAGTCCATGTCGCGCATGCCTTTTTATCTCGAAGCGCGCTGGGGATTTCGGCTGGGCAATCAGGAACTGGTCGACGGCATGTATCGCGACGGGTTTTTCTGCCCCATGGCGAAGATGGTGATGGGCGAAACCGCCGAAGCACTGGCCGAGCATTACCAGATCTCCCGCGAGGAACAGGATGAGTATGCGCTGCTGTCGCAAACCCGCGCCGCGCGAGCGATTGCAGCCGGACGCTACGACTCCGAACTTGTCCCGGTGACCGTTGAAAGCAAGAAAGGTGTGACTACCTTCAGCCGCGACGAACATCCGTTTCCCAACTCCAGCATGGAAACGCTGGGAAAGCTGACGCCTGTGTTCTCGAAGACCGGGACAGTCACAGCCGGAAATTCTTCAGGGATCACCGATGGCGCCGCCGCCGTGGTCTTGGCGAACGAACATTTCGTGAAGAAGAACAACCTGAAGCCGCTGGCGCGAATCTCGGCCGTGACTTCGGCGGGAGTTGATCCCCGCACCATGGGGATCGGGCCGGTCCCGGCACTGCGAAAACTGGAAGAGAAACACAACCTCAGAGTCCATGAATTTGGATTGATCGAATTGAACGAAGCCTTCGCCGCCCAGGTGCTCGCCTGCGACCGCGAGTTGAACTTCAACCGGGACCGGCTCAACGTCAACGGCGGCGCCATCGCCATCGGGCATCCCATCGGCTGCACGGGAACAAGAATGACGGTGACCTTGGTCCACGAGATGCTGAAGCGCAACACGCGTCGCGGCGTGGCCACAGTGTGCGTCAGCGGCGGCTTGGGTATGGCCTTGGCGCTGGAAAACGTGGTGTGACGAAGAGGTGGCTTCGGCTATGCTTTTCGCGCTCCTCAGTGGGAGGCTGGCGTCGCGGCGGGGCTCCCGGCGACCAATATTAATTACGAAGGAGGCTACCGTGATTCGACGGATGGTGCGTGCTCCGTGTTTCGTTGGATTGCTGGTGATCGCACAGCTTGGGTTGGCGCAGGAGTTTTCCGCGGACGTAGTGAACACGAAAGAAAATGGGGAGCTGAAGAAGCTTTACGCGGGAAAGGACAAAGTACGGTTCGAAGTCGAGACCGGAAATGCGGGGATGGGACCTACCGCCGTCATCCTTGATGAAGGGCAAAACAAATATACCGTGGTCATGTCGGAGCGGCGCATGTACATGGACGCGGCGACGACGATGGTTAAGCCGTTGATGACTCATTACTGGCGCGTGCCGGACGTAAACGACGCCTGCCCGGGGTGGAAGAAAACCGCGGAACAGGCGGGAACCTACAAGAACTGGGGCAGCTGCACGAAGATGGGCAGCGACAGTCTGAACGGACGCAGCGCCGTCAAGTACGAGGGTGTCTCAAACCAGGGCGAGAAGAGTCATATATGGGTGGACACGAAACTGCGCTGTGTCGTAAAGACCGATGAAGCGGCGGG
>DATNKA010000127.1:0-2427 GCA_035603655.1 Candidatus Acidiferrales bacterium
TCCGACTAGATCAACCGGGAACAACAACAGCGATTGACCAATGCCATACCAGGCATAAAGACGGCCACCACGCCCATGGAGGCCGAACTCAGGATATTCATTGGGAAAGACCTGGGGCTGCCCTGTCCAAAGAGAGTGCGCCACCTGCAGCCGGTGAGTGGTGTCGGACGTGCCCAACTCACCCGACTGAATGAGAAAAGTAAAGAGGGCGGTGACCGTCAACAACAACGAGAGCGGGTGAGAGGGAGTGAGGCGGGGCATTGGTCACTATGTTACAAGCGGTCAAGCCAGCGAATCTCTCCAACTCCTTCGTCTGCAGGAAAATCTACATCTCCACCCATCGCCGTAGCAGGTTGTGATACACCCCGGTCAACTGCACTCCAATCGCGTTTCCCGGAGACTCCACCGCCAACCGCTGAATCGAAGTATCGAGGTCGTACAGCAGCGTTCGGTCGCCATCGCTCCGAATCATGCTCTGGACCCAGAAGAATGAAGCCACCCTCGCCCCGCGTGTCACCGGAGAAACCCGATGCAAACTCGTCGCCGGATAAAGCACCATATGCCCGGCCGGAAGCTTCACCGAGTGCACGCCATAGGTGTCCTCGACATGCAACTCTCCCCCCTCATACTCCTCCGGAGCTGACAAAAAGAGCGTCGCCGAAACATCCGTCCTGATCCTCTGCCCGGTTGTCGCCGTGGCGCGTATCGCCGTATCCACATGCGTTCCGAAATGTCCCCCGCCCGTATATCGATTGAACATCGGCGGGAAAACCCGCAAGGGCAGCGCCGCCGACATAAACAGCGGAGACCGCGCGAGCGCATCGAGCACCATCTGCCCCAGCTTGACCGTCACCGGATGCCCCTCCGGCAACTGAAGATTGTCCTTCACTTTCTGAGCCTGATAACCGGCCGTTATCTTGCCATCCACCCACTCCGCGGCGTCAAGGGCTGCTCTTGCCTGCGCCACCTCGCCGACCGTCAAAATATCCGGAATCGTAATCAGCATCGACTGCTCCTCAAAACTTAAAGTTGATTCCAATCAGAGCATTTGCCCCCGCCCCCGGGATCAGGTGGCTCGGATGGGGCAGATCGATGAAATTCCGGTTCAAAAGATTGTTCACATTTGCCTGCAACTCCAAACGCTCGGTAATTGGCCGCTTGAGCATCGCGTCGAAGATCCAATACCCCGGAACTTGTTTCATCGCCACGCTCGTCACCACAAATCCAGGCCCATTCGGGTTCGGAGCGTATCCAGTAGGGACAAACGGCACCGTAGAACTGGCAGTTCTACTCGCGACATAGTTCCCGCCCAGGCCGCCATTCAACCGCCACGGCAATCGATGCGTGACAAAGAGATTAAACGTCTGCTTGGGCACATTCGCCAGCGGATATCCCACCGAAGTGGGGAAGAACTTCGAGAAAATTACGTCGCTATCCAAGTAAGCATATCCGGCGACGATATTCATTCCCTGCGGTAGCCTTCCCACCATGCTGAACTGCGCGCCCTTCACCAGCTGATTTCCCGCCGCAACAATATTGTTCGCATTCGTCGGGTCCGTCTCTCGTGCATTGTCCTTCTCGGTTCGGAAGACTGCGCCTTCGGCCATCAGCCGCTCATTCAGGAAGCTCCACTTCACACCCGCCTCATACGTCTCGTTCTCCTCCGGCGCAGCAGAACTGTTCGCCAGGCCAATACTCAGGCTCAGCGACGAGGCCGCAGGATCGAAACTGGTCCCATAGTCGAAGTACACGCTTCCATGGCTCGAAGGCTTGAAGACAAGCGCCGCCCGATAACTCGGCTGCTCATCCACACGGCTGATCGGCGCCACTGGGGCAGTCACTGTCCCGCCCGCCGGCGGTGCCGGCTGCCACAGGTTGTACCCCGTATCGAACCGGTCCCATCGCACACCACCGCTTATCTCAAAAAGGTTCCCCAACTTCACCGTATCGACGAAGTACACGCCGACACTCTCTGCCTTCGTATGCACAATCGAAGTGATATACCCTGTCCCCGAAAACGGTTGCTCGGTCATTGGATTGAGCAGCGACGTCGATGGCACTGTATTGATGCCGTTGATCGTATAACTGGACCGAATAGGATTCGAGATCTCCTGGCCGCCTTCGACCCCGGCCACCAAAGCGTTCTTGAATCCCAGCACCTTGAATCGCGCCGTTACCTCTGTCTGGTCCCACAGATCACCTTCAACACTCTTGGTCTGCAACTGATTCCGGTTCACCACAATCGTGCTCGGATCGCTTGAAGCCGAATAAGGGCAGGGAAGGGCCGAATTCACCGCCAACGTCGGCAGCTTCGCCACCACCCCACCTACAGGCACGCTCAATGGCGCATTGGAACAAATCTGCGGCTCCGTAATCTGCGCCTGCCGAGGGTAGTTCGCCGCCCGCGCAATCGTATGCAGATTCACG
>DATNKA010000128.1:0-3702 GCA_035603655.1 Candidatus Acidiferrales bacterium
TCGAATCCGCTTTTGATCTGCATCGCGTATCATTTTGAGCTCGGTATGGTCGTTGCCATCCTTGACTGCTCCGTACGCCGCGTTACCCAAGCCAGGCCATCGGGAGATTGGCCTGCTTGAATGCGGCCCACCACTTCCATCGAATGCAAATCGATGACGGCAACAAAATTGTCAGGAGAGCAGGCTACGAAGGCCCTCTCACCGTCCGGTTGCATAACGATGCCGGCCGCGCCGTGCCCCACGGCAATTTGCTTAATCGTCTTCTTGGTCCCGACATCGATGACTGTCACGTAAGCACCGCGCAACATCGAAATCAGCGCAAGCTTTCCGTCGAGCGTGAACTTCAGCCGGTTCGCGCCGCTTACATCCGCCGCTAGAGTTTGAGTCACGTGCTTGCTCGCAACATCGATAACGGAGACCGTTCCATCGCCAGCATTCGCCGCCCAAATTTCTTTGCCGTCCGGAGAAACATCAAATCCTTCGGCACCCTTGCCAACTGGAACCACGGTTTCATTCCAGTCCGCTTCGGGGTGGCCCGCCTGACCGGCTTGGGATCCGATGGTTTTTTCAATGATGCTCACCGTTCCTGAATTGACGTTGGAAGTGACAATCAGTTTCGTATCGGGTGAGACATAGACCATATGAGTTCTGTTTTGGCCGGTTCCCAGGATCCAATCGACGCTCTTGCTTGCGGGGTCATAACTGCCAATTGCCTTGGCAGCCTCGGCGGTGAACCATACTTTGCCGCCAGCGAAAGCCAATCCATGCGGGCCGCGCAGCGCTCCAAGATCGATGGAAGGCAATGCCTTTTGCGCGATCACGTCTACGACCGCAAGTGTGTGATAGGCCCCGAATCCGTAGTTGGAAACATAGGCGGTCTTGCCGTCAGCGGATGCAATCACTTCGTGGGGGTCGTTCCCCACCGGTATCCGCGAGAGCACTTTCAAACTTGAGGGATCAACGATGGCGAGCGTGTTGTCGTGCTTGGCGAGCACCAGCAATGCATTCGCGGGCGTGTCCTCGGCTCGAACAAAAGCAACGCCGAAGATGCCGGCAAGCAGCAGAAGGGAAGTCAGCACGAATTTCATAATCTAGAAGCTTAACCGCAAACCGCGCGAAAAGGTGACATGACAGAATGATAAAAACGGGGCTGATCAAAACTAGGGGCGGTCATCAACCTCAGGAATGGTCTTGAGCTGCACGCTCACATGACGCGCTTCGTCCAGGTGCAGCGCTTTTCCCTGTCCTTCATACGTCTTTAAGAATTCAGGATTGTAGTACGCTTCGCCGTCCACACTTTCCCAGGCAATCAATGTGTAGTCGCCGGGCGGGAGTCCGCGTAAGGTGAAGCGTCCGCTTTGATCCGTGACAGTCTTGCGGTAACGCTCGGGACGACCGCGTAAGTGTGCCTCGGGTACGGCGACAACCACTGCGTCGGCGACCGGCCCGTCGTTCTGATTGCTGGCCACGCCTTCGGCAACGGCACCGTCGGCGCTCGCCACCAGATCAAGAGTCGTGGCTCCGCCGTTCACGCTAAACCCGGAATCCAGCACGTTGCGACCTCCAGCGGTTACGGATTTCAGAAACCAGTCCGGCATCCCGCTGGTGGCAGAGACTTGAACCGAATAGAGTCCCGGAGGAACATCCTTCCACTCAAAGCTGCCATCGCCCCTGACCTTGGTCAAGGTGGAGAAACCGATTCCCATGCTCACGCCGACCGATTCATCGTCCCCATCGCTGGGGCGTAGTCGAAGCAAAACTTGAGTAGGATCGGGCCTGCCGTTACCCTTCGCTTCCATGCGCAGGCGGCCCTGAATCGTACCGCCGGGTTGAGGAGATAGCCGCAGACCCTCCATGCTCTCGGCAAGTTGCAGCGACTGGCGCGCCATCATGGGCACCTTTACATTATCCACCGTGGCTACAATTGTGTAATCTCCGGGTGAAACGCCGCGAATTTCGAAGCTGCCATCTTTGTGCATCGCCGCGCCGTTCGCGACCAGATTCAAATCTTTGGACTGCAGCATGATCGCCGCCGTAGCGCCATCAGGCAGATTCGCTACCGAGCCTCGGATGCTCAGGCTGGGACTTGGCGTCAGCGAGAAATTGACCGGGAACTCATCACCGGCGCGCAACTGGATTGACGTGGCTTGCCCGCGATCTCTGGCACCAGGGTAGTAGGTGGTTTGATAGGCCACAGGTGCAGGCTTGTTCGAGGCTGCTCCGCTGTGCGGCGCAGCCTCGGGCGTGTTGCCCGTGGTTTCAATCAGACTTCTGAAATCGGGCGGTGGCGTCACCGAGACAAAATAGTTACCCGCGGCGAGACCGGGGACGCGGTACAGGCCAAGATCATTGGTGCGCTCTGCTCCAACCTGCTCCCAGTGACTGTGGCCGGCAACAAAAGTTTGGCGCAGCACAGCAACTTGCGCCTCCGGCATGGGATCGCCGTCCTCATCGCTAACCCGGCCTTCGACCACCGCTGCGGCTTGCAGACGGATTGTGAGATCGCTTACTTCCTGGCCTGCACTCAACGTGAGCAAGCGGCCTTCGCTCCGAACACGGTGCTTGTCGATCTCCTGGTAGCCGCTACGCTCCGCGAACAAGCGATAGCGTCCGGGTACGACGTCTTCAATGCGAAAGCTTCCATCAGCGCCGCTGAGAGCGGTATAGTTTCGGCCATCGTTCTGACTATCAGCAATGAGCTCGATCAGCGCCTTCTTCAACGGCACGCTGTCCGAATCTTTGGTGACGATTCCCCGCAGAATGGCGTGGTTGGAATGCGTCGATGGAGAATAGGGTGGCGAGAAAGTTTGCGATGAAAAAACGGCTGAAGAATTATCCTGCGCGAAAGTTGCACCGGCGACCAACACAATCAGTAATAAACATTCAAACACGGACTTCGGCTCAGGCCGCCCGATGAGTTTGTCTTTCATTTCGACCTTCGACGCAGATGCGCGATCTGTGGAGCGTATACAGATGCCGACCGTGAGGATCGGTCAGCCTATGGCTCATCTCATTCTATCCGCCGCCGGTCCGCCACCCAAAGAGAAAAAACTGCCGGTCCGCTCTTTGAGGGCGTGAATTTACGCAGGGGGCGTGGACTCTGACGGTTTGAACCTTGATCACGTTAGAGGGGAATCGAGGCAATCAGTGGCAAGCTCTTAGTCGGAGCCATAGCCCGTTCCGTCAAAATAGAGATGATCCTAGGTAGTTATGCGCGAGCAGACTGAACCAGCCTTCGCAACTCCGAGACTTGCTTCTCTCATAGACTTTGCTTGCGCTTAGTGGTGGTGTTTTCCCCCCGAGTGACCGCCGGAGTGACCGCCGCCCGAGTGTCCGCCGAAATGACCTCCTCCGCTGGAGTGACCATGGCTGAAACTCTTGCCGCCACCGGAGTTCTTTGGCGCGTGCCCGCCGCCAAAATGGAAGCCGCCCGAATGCGCCTGCTTGCCCGGCGCCTCCGCGAAACCGTTACTTTTAAAGCTTCTCGAAGACCGCTGCCTGAAATCTCCGCGCTGAAGGCTCGTGCCTGGGTTGCTGTAAGCCCTCATCGAATTGCCGTAGCCTGTTCCGGTCTTGCCGCCGTAGCTCCCCTCGGACCGGTTATAGGAAGCGGACCCATAGCCTGAGCGCCCGTGCTGCTGCGGCCTGCTGACCGCCGGCCGGAAGTTGTTGTAGGCGCCTCGTGAGGAACGAGCATAGCCA
>DATNKA010000129.1:0-5098 GCA_035603655.1 Candidatus Acidiferrales bacterium
AGTCGGGCGGGAACGCCGATGGCTGCCGACTGGCCATGCCTGCGCAAAATATCGTTATCCGCGATTGCAGGACGAAAGATGGCCATGGCGGCGTAACCGTAGGCAGCGAGATTTCTGGTGGCGTGCGCAAGGTTTTCGCGGAAAATTGCAAAATGGATAGCCCTCACCTCGATATCGCTATTCGCGTCAAGAACAACGCAATGCGTGGCGGCCTCATCGAAAAGGTCTTTGCCCGGGACATCGACATCGGCGAGGTTGCCACGGCCGCATTCTCCGTCGACTTCTTCTACGAAGAGGGCGAAGCGGGAAAGTTCGCTCCGGTTGCCCACAATCTGGAAGTCCGCAATCTGAAGACGCGAAAAGCCCAGTATGCTTTGTATCTTCGCGGTTTCGACCGTGCCCCGATCGACGGCGTGCGCGTTGTGGACTGCGAATTCAACGGAGTGTCGAAGCCGGATGTAATCGAGAACGTCACCGGTCTCGCGCTCCACAACGTGAAGGAAAATGGAAGACTCATTGAGCGCTCCCAGACGGCGAAACAGTTCGGTGCCCCAACCTCACTGGTCTTTCAGTTGGCTGTACTTTTGAGCTGGTTTTGAAAGATACGTGTATGGCATTCATCACTGAAGATTTTCTATTGCAGAGCAAGGTCGCCGGCCGCCTCTATCACGAGTATGCGGCCGCGCCCCCGATCCTTGACTACCACTGCCATCTTTCCGCCAAGGACATTGCGGATAACCGGCAGTTCCGCAACCTTTACGAGATCTGGCTGGAGGGCGATCACTACAAGTGGCGAGCCATGCGAGCCAACGGCGTCTCAGAGAGCTACTGCACCGGCGAGGCCGATCCCTACGACAAGTTTTTCGCATGGGCGCAAACCGTCCCGCACACTCTGCGCAATCCGTTGTATCACTGGACGCATCTGGAATTGCAGAGATACTTTGACATCGATTCACTGCTCAGCGAGAAAACCGCGCGCAAGACCTGGGACTCGGCAAACGAACGACTCGCGAGTAAAGATTTGAACGCGCGCGGAATCCTGAAGAAATTTCGGGTTGATACGCTTTGCACGACCGACGATCCGGCTGACTCACTCGAGCACCATGAACGAATCGCGTCGCGCTGTCCCGGTATTCGGGTTTTGCCGGGATTCCGTCCCGATGGAGCGTTACGGACCGAAGATCCGGTTGCGTTCAATGCGTGGGTCGACAAACTTGCTGCCATCTGCAATCTGGATGTGACCCGGCTTACCCACCTGCTGCAGGCGCTCGGCAAACGCCACGGCGATTTCCACCACAGCGGATGCCGCCTCTCCGATCATGGTTTAGACTTCTGCTTTGCCGAGTCCTGCACCGACCGCGAAGCGGAGCAGGTCTTTAACCAGGTGCGCAGCGGCAACCAGCCGACAGCGCTCGAATCCGCGAAGTTTGCCAGTTTTCTCATGCTGTTCTTCGGGCGCCTTGACGCCGAGAAAGGCTGGACGAAACAGTTGCATCTCGGCGCCTACCGAAACGCAAACACCCGCATGTTGAAAACTGTGGGCCGCGACAGTGGATTCGATTCGACCGGCGACTGGCCTCAGGCCGCTCCGCTGTGCAATTATCTCGATCGGCTGAACCGGGAAAACAGCCTGCCCAAGATGATCCTCTACAATCTCAACCCCGCCGACAACTACACTTTTGCCACTATGATCGGCAACTTCCAGGATGGCAGTGTGGCTGGCAAACTTCAGTTCGGCAGCGCCTGGTGGTTTCTCGACCAGAAGGAGAGCATCGAGCGGCAATTGAATGCACTATCGAACTGCGGATTGCTATCGCGCTTTGTGGGCATGACGACTGACTCTCGTTCCTTCATGTCATTTCCTCGCCATGAATACTTCCGTCGTGTGCTCTGTAACCTCGTGGGCAATGAAGTCGAATCTGGTTTACTACCCAACGACGAAGAGTTGATCGGCTTGATGATTAAAAATATCTGTCATGACAACGCCGTCAAATATTTCGCGTTCGCGCCGGCACCCGTCAATGCGAAGACACCCGCTCAGGCTGCCACGCGATAATCGTGATCGGGAACGATCGACAGTAGTTCGGAGCACAAAACTTCATTCACATGGATGCCTCATCAATCTCCCATCCGGCCGCGACCGTGTCTGTGACGGCATGCGACATGTTTCCCCAGCGCGCTGTCGCTTCGGTAGTAGGCCTCGGCGCTTCTGGCGCGGCCCTGCTGATGGCGTTCATTTCGACCGTAGTCGGATACGTGCTGAAGTGGACCAACGGCAACTACGCTCCCCTGTTCGTAGTATGCGGCACCGGCTACCTTGCGGCCCTTTTGATCATTCACCTGCTCGCGCCGAATTTGAAAAGGGCGGAACTGTATTAGCGAAATCCGATCAAGATCCGATCGGTGGATTGATGAGTAAATCTAGGGTTGATAAGGAGAAAATGGCCCTCACAATAAAAGCGAAAGAATCGTGCCGCTGGGACTTGGTCAGTCTCGGCGAAGTCATGCTGCGCTTTGATCCTGGCGGCCGCCGCATCTGGACTACTCGCTCTTTCGAAGTCTCCGAGGGCGGAGGCGAATATAACGTTGCCCGGGGCCTCAAACGCTGCTTCGGCCTGGACACCGCGATTGTCACCGCGATCGCCGACAATCCCGTTGGCCGTTTGCTTGAGGATCTCATCTATCAGGGCGGCGTCGACCAGAGCCTCATTCGCTGGGTCAATTACGACGGTGTTGGCCGCACCGTCCGTAACGGATTGAATTTCACCGAGCGAGGATTCGGAGTTCGTCCGGCGCTGGGGTGCTCCGATCGTGGACACACTGCCGTTTCCCAACTGAAGGCGGGCGACATCGATTGGGAGGAAATTTTCGGTAAACACGGCGTCCGCTGGTTCCACACCGGCGGCATTTTCTGCGCGCTCTCTGACAGTACCCCCGCTGTTGCTATCGAGGCAATCAAAGCCGCCCGTAAGCACGGTACGATTGTTTCCTACGACCTGAACTATCGCGACTCTTTGTGGAAAGCAATCGGAGGCAAGAACCGAGCCCAAGAAGTGAATCGCCTGCTGGCGCCGCTGGTCGACGTAATGCTCGGCAATGAAGAAGATTTCTCGGCGGCGCTCGGTTTCGAGGTCAGCGGCCTCGATGACCATATGTCCAATCTCGAAGTCGCAGCCTTCAAGACGATGATCGAATCGGTGATGAAAGAATTTTCCTTTCAGGTCGTGGCCACTACGCTCCGTAAGGCAAAGACCGCGACCGTGAATGACTGGGGGGCGATTTGCTACAGCGATGGCTCATTCTATGAAGCAAAGTATCGCGAGAATCTTGAGATCTTCGATCGCGTTGGCGGTGGCGACTCTTTCGCCTCCGGACTCATTTACGGTTTTCTGGCAGGCCAGGGCCCGCAGCTGGCGGTGGAATTCGGTGCTGCGCACGGCGCCCTCGCCATAACCACACCCGGCGACACCACCATGGCCATATTGAAAGAAGTGACCCAACTCATCGAGGGAGCCGGAGCAAGGATCGCGAGATAAGGGATCACCAGATTAAGAGATCGCGCGGTAATGATCGGGAGACGATGATTGCCAGGGAGAACTTCGAATGACCAAAGAGCAAGTCCGCAACAAGATCATCGAAATCGGAATCGTACCCGTAGTGCGAGCAGCGTCTTCGCAGCAAGCGATGCAGGCCGCCGAGGCTGTTTGTGCGGGAGGCATCCCCATCGCCGAAATTACAATGACCGTGCCGGGAGCGATCGACGTCATTGCCGAACTCTCAAAGACTATGGGGAAAGATGTGCTCATCGGCGCGGGTACTGTGTTGGATGCTGAGACGGCGCAACGTTGCATCGATGCAGGCGCGGAGTTTCTGGTCAGCCCTGGGTTTGACTTGGCGGCAGTTCAGTTGGCGAAACAACACGGTAAACTCATGATGGCGGGCGCGCTGACCCCGACCGAAGTGATCGCAGCTTGGAAGGCCGGAAGTGATTTTGTGAAAATCTTTCCTTGTGGCACGGTGGGAGGAGCGAAGTACATCAAGGCGCTGAAGGCGCCGTTGCCGCAAGTGCCAATGGTTCCCACCGGCGGTGTGAATCTCGACACCGCAGCCGATTTCATTCATGCCGGGGCCGACGCTTTGGGCATTGGCGGAGAACTGGTATCCGCCGCCGCTTGCAAATCAGGAAATCTGAGCGTCATCACTGACGCAGCCCGGCTGTATGTAGACATCGTCCGGGAAGCACGGCGAGCGGCTACCGCGTCTAAAGATTGACCGTGTCCGCTAGTTCCTGGCAGACGATTTGACATGAGAGGACAATCCTTACCTGCGCTTTCGCAATCTTTGCTCGACGGGTTGCGCAAACGGAATCCTACAAATATTGAATTGCCCACATCCGACCTACTCAGCGCGCCAGAGACAATCCTTCAGATTGGCTCGGGATCGTTCCTCAAGGGCTTCGTCGAAGACTTCGTGCAGCTGGCGAATGTCGCAGGCGAACCGGTGGGTCGAGTTATCTCGGTTCAGCGCAGGTCAGATCATCGATCTGCCGCTTCGCTCCGGCAAGACGGCCTCTACACACTCATTCTGCGAGGCCTCGAGAACGGTCAAGCGGTGGAGAGAAAACGAATCATCGCGTCGATAAGCCGTCCTCTTAGCGCGGATACCGAGTGGAACGAAGTGATCGCAATGGCGCTCCAACCCTCTACCCGTGTGATCGTCAGCAATGTCACCGAGTCAGGCCTGGCACTCGGCGCCTCGGACACACCGAACGATCAGCCACCGGTTAGCTTCCCGGGAAAGCTTACACAGCTCCTGCGCGAGCGCTGGCAATCGTCCGGAGGGCGCGACGCCGACATCGCAGTCGTTCCCTGTGAGCTGGTTGAAAATAACGGCTCCATTCTCCGTAAGCTGATTGATGAGCAGGCCCGGCGCTGGAATCTTCCCGCCGCGTTTTCGGATTGGCTGCGATCGTCCGTACATTTCGCGAATACATTGGTGGATCGAATCGTGGTTGGGCCGCCGCCGCCGGAAAGGCTAGGGGCGGAGTGGCAGGCGCTCGGATACCGCGACGATCTGATCGTTTGCGCCGAGCCCTTTG
>DATNKA010000130.1:0-2457 GCA_035603655.1 Candidatus Acidiferrales bacterium
TGCAGCAGATCGTGGCCGGGCGGTTCGTTGCGGCGCTTCCTGATGTATTCGAGCAGAATGGCATCCGCGCGGGCTCGCATGTCTTCGTGTTTGCGCAGTTCGCCCGAGGCCGCGAACCAGGGATTCAGATAGGGCTGAAGGGTTTGCCGAACGATGAATTCCTGGACGGTGCAGATGGTATGGCTGACGAGGTCGATGTCTTCGTCCTTAAGCCTCGCGCCAAAGAGCGATCGGGCGACCATTGCGAAGGTCATCTTCATCAGGTGAGGGTAGATATCGACGGGGCCGTGACTGATTTGTCTGTCGAAGTCCCGCAGCGACTCGGCGAGGGAGTCCTGCATGATGGACGACAGCACATCGAGTTGCTTTCGATCGAAGCCGGTCTGGATGAGACGCCGCTGCGTGCGCCAGGCTTCTCCGTGGGTCGTCAGAAGACCTTTCCCCAGGAAGTGTCCCATACGCTTTACTTGAATTTCGGATTTTTGGTAGTTCTCCGCATTGGTCTTCAACACGTGCTGAATGACAGCGGGATCGATGGTAACGATCGCTTCCTTGAGACCACCCAAATAGATCCGGAATGTGTCGCCGAAGATTTCGTTGTATCTGGACAAAACCTGCACCGGATTGCGGGCCATTGCGCGAGAATCCGCAAAGCAGCGAAATCGGGAAACAATGGGGACAGGCGCTGATGAACTCATACCCAGCCGTCCTGATATTTGCCTCGAACCGGAAGAGTTTCCATGTCACTTGTAGGAAGTGGTGGCTGGGCCATGCCCAAAAAATAAACGCTCAGAATCAGTTTTCCTTCCCCAGTTGCTTCAAGAGTATCAGATGATGCCGGATTGCCCCGGTCATGGTGGGGTTCTGCCGATAAGCAACCCCAAACTCTTCGGCAGTCTCCTTCACAATCCTGGTCAGCGGAGCATAGTGGGTATGGCACACGAAAGGGCACAGGTGATGGACGATGTGATGGTTAAGCCCGCCCACGAGCCAACCGACAAGCGGGTTTTCGGTTGCATAATCGGCCGTTGTCGCGAAGATGTGATACACGCCGTTGTCAAACTCACAACGGTCCGAGGGAAAGTAGGTGCTGTCGATGGTGTGCGTCGACTGGAACACGAGGGTTACGGTTAAACCCACGATCAAATTGACCAGGAGGAACGCCCCGGCAACCAGCAGAGGCGAATTCCTCAGCACCATCACCGGCAAAACAAGCATGTAGGTGAGGTAGAAGCCCTTGCCGGCAAAGAGGATGGCGTATTCTCGCAGAGAATGTTTGGTGCGTCTCAGATATTCGTGGGTCGGGAAGAAAAAGCATTGGAAGTCCCTGAAAAACACGTAATCGAGAGAGAACAGCGCGTAAACGAACAGCGCGTAGATGTGCTGGAACCGGTGCCACGGCAAGCGGGATTCATAGGGTGTAAAACGAAAGATGCCGCGTCCCGAAAGTGCGTCATCTTCGCCGTGGAGATTGATGCAGGAGTGATGGCCCCGATGATGGAGAATGCGCCACATGTACGAACTGATTCCGCACAAATCGAAGACATAATTCAGGGTTTTGTTTACCACCGGCCGGGAGGAGATGGCGTTGTGATTGCTGTCATGGGCGATGTTCAACAAAAGGAATGTCTGCGCGAGCCCGCCTAACAGGTAGAGGGCAACAAACTTCCATGAACCGGGCCTGAGCGCGTACAGAGCAATCCAGCTCCCCGCGAGGACCGCCAGACCGGCAGCGATTTTGACCCGCATCGTACGGTCCGCTTTAGGCGAAATGTCCTGTGCGGCAAAAAAACTATCCAGGCGGCTTCGTAAGACTTTCGGGAAGGAAGAACCACCGACCGGCTCGATAATCGGCCACGCCGGGGTTTCCGATGGTACAAGATCCGATATCTCCGGCTCTTGAGAAATCACCGTTTCGGTCTCGAACGTCATCGGCGCCTCCGCGATCATGGTAAATTAGAGCCGACGCGTTCCACAAGTTGCATGAATGACCCTCGCCCGCGGCGAAATTGTTGCCGCGGTCGACGGTCTCCGAGAAATATTTTATTGCGAGCTCTTAAGGGCAATCAATAAAATTCGGAATGGACAAAACGTGGGTGCGGCGCTTCACCCAGGAAGCGATGACGCATGGCGTTGTCCAAATGCTTTGCTAATATACCAACCAATGAACCGTAGCCACGGGGCCTCTTGCGTGGGGCCATAGAAGCTTGGCGTTGCTCCGCACGTCTCGCGCCCTATGTGGCGAATTGGAGAACATCTGTTCCCCAGCTAGTCGATCGGCGCTTTATACTGAGAAAAAAAAGGCGTACATTTCTCACAGTCAGCCCACAACTCCGGTCTGCACCTTGAGACTCAATTGTGTTTCCCTCGCTCGGTGGCGAGGGATGTTTGGTTTTGCTGACTTGCGTTCTATTCGATCTTGGAGGATCGCTGATTGATGACGGCGTCGATTCTGGA
>DATNKA010000131.1:0-2820 GCA_035603655.1 Candidatus Acidiferrales bacterium
AGCGCGAGCAGTACGTCTGGTACCAGAAGGGGGGCCAAATCCTCTACACGCTGGCTGACTACATTGGCGAGGACAAGCTGAATCTGGCGCTTCACAATTTTCTGATGCAATACCGCTACGCCAATGCCAGCAACCAGGTCGATGCCACCAGCGCTGTCCGCGCCGGCAATACTTTCGACGATCCCTACCCCGACACCCGCATGCTGGTCGATGCCATCCGCGCGCAAACACCGCCCGAGCTCCAATACCTTGTCGATGACGGCTTCAATCGAATCGTTCTCTATGACAACAAGGCTGTTTCCGCCACTTCCCAGAAGACCGCCGAGGGGAAATACAAGGTCACGCTCGAGGTTGAGGCGCGAAAGTTGCAGGCCGACGGCAATGGAGCGGAAACTCCCATGCCCCTTTCCGACTACATCGAGATCGGTGTCTTCAGTGGCAAGAAAGATGAAGAGAAGCCGCTCTATCTCAAGAAGGAAAAACTCACCCAGGAACACAAGACCTTCGTGATCACCGTCGATCAGCAGCCTAGTTTGGCCGGCATCGATCCCTACAATAAGCTCATCGACAGGAATGCAGACGACAACATGATTGACATCACCAACCAGTGAAGCACCTGACTCGACTGGGCGGATTCATCGCCACCCAAACTAAGGTTGCATCCTAACTGTCTTGGCGTGCTTGGCTCCGTACAATCGGCAATGCCAGCGCGCGATTATCGGGGTTGAGCGATTGCGTGGGAATGAGTGACTGGCGCAATCGACCTTCTCGCTGGCAAAGCAGATGGCTTCGTCGGACGCCCCATCTTTTCGAGCTGGCTTTTGGCGTCCATGAGCTGGTTTGTCTTGTCGGCGAGCCGTACATTTTCATACCCTTTCCGTTTTGCCATGATGCGATAGTCAAAAGCCACGCTGGAGGTGCCACCGCCGAGCTCATGCACTTCGAACGAGGTCTGGGTCTTCTGGGTAATGTAAAGACCCTTACAATCGCCGTTGGGCACGGGGAAAACCTTATAACCTAGTCGGGTGTTGACGGTTTGGGCGAAAGTGGGATCGAGGTCGATACGGGCGGAGCCGTTTGAGAGTTGCCCGGAGCCAGCGTCCTCAAACCAGTTTTCTGGTCCTTGGATAGCATAAAGAGCAACCTTGCGGGATCCGCCGTCCACCGGGACAACGCCGGTCACCGAGCCGGAGCAAGACAGATCGCCGCTAGCGTAAACCGTGCAGGAGCCGTCCACCCCCGCGACGGAGAACACTGGCGAGTCAGGGTTCGACCCGAAGTTGAGGGCCTCGAGCGTCGTCACGCCAGTAGTAATATCGGAGTCGTTATTGACGAACATGCCGGCTCCTCCGGCGTCGGCGCTGCCGAAGACCGCCGTGCCGTTGGCGAGTCCCGTATCGCCCCATACGCCAGCCGGGAAGTTATGCGCCCCTCCGGTCGCGCTCGTGCCGGACTTGATACCGTAGACGCCTATGTAATCGCTCAAAGCGGCAACCCCGAATGCGCCCGTGACCCCTTTTGAGGAGTTGGTGGCGAGTACGGTAGCAAAGGGTCCGTTATTGATAAACCATCCGGCGGTGTTGGCGTCGGCGGTTCCAAGCACCCCTGCGTGCCCGGAGTCCGCTCCCGCGCCAGTGTCGCCCCACACTCCTGCGTTTCCTCTACCGGATCCCGTCTGGCTGGTAGTAAACGACACTCCGACAACACCAGAATTGGGACTCTGCCCGGCAACGCCAAAAGCGCCGGCGCTACTGGTCACTCCCACCACTCCGTTGCCGGTTGACGTGGCGGTAACGGTTCCATTGACGTTCTGGTTTCCGGTGAACGAGTTGGCCGCGGCCAGCTGCGGAATCTTGGTTATATCGAGATTGAGTGTGACCTTGCCGCTGGCGCCGCCGCCGGTGAGGTCGGTGCCCGCGGTTACGCCGGTGATGGTGCCCGTACCTGCGCTGGCGCAAGCCCATGCCCCGCCGATGAATTCCAAGACTTGATTTGCGGCGCAGCTCTTCAGTCCCAGAGTTGTGCTGCCGCCGAGAGCAACCGGCCCGCCTCCGGTCATTCCGCCCCCTGGAGTCAACTTCAAAGTTGAATTCTGCAGCATGGAGTTGGTCACGCCCGCGGTCGCGATGCTCAGCGTGCCACTGTTCGTGATCGGGCCGCCCGTCAACCCGGGTCCGCTACCTACACTCGTCACCGTGCCCGATGCTCCGGGAAAGGTCTGACCGGCAACGAATGTCATTTTGCCGGTCTGGTCGATCTTGAATGTAGTCCCGCTAATCACGAGCGTTGCATCGGTTCCTTTGGGAAACAGTGTCAGCGTGTCGCGTATGTCGCTCTTGCCACTCACGTCCAAGGTGGCGGCTGGAATCTTGGTTCCGATGCCTATGTCGGAACTCTTCTGGAAGATTGCCGAGTTCACGATGTCGCTGCTCTCGTCCCACAGGGGAACGAAGCCGATGCTGCCTTTCCCGGTGACGTCAGGATTCGTAGCCGGTACGGTCTGCAGCAACGCGTTTCTGGACGCGGGCGAACTTCCAGCCGATCCGTCTGCCTGGGTCTGAGGGGTTCTGGCCAAGGCGAAGGCCGAAGCCGGAAGCCCGCCAACGGTTTCAGCATCGCCAGCCTTCAACGCATAGGGTGCGCTCACCAGCAACACTCGCGGTGGCTCGGCTTGTCCTGAAATTTGCACTCCAACCCAGCGGGCCTGCCCGGAGGTGAACAGATCTGTGGGTAAGCCATCGGGCTGGCTGGCCCCGAGAACAACGGTGTAGTGGCCATTGCCGTCGGCTTGGACATTTTGCGTCTCCAGCCACAGCGGGG
>DATNKA010000132.1:0-7127 GCA_035603655.1 Candidatus Acidiferrales bacterium
GTTCGGCGTCGGCCATGACCTGCTTAATTTCTTTGATCCCAACCAGGACGGCGGAGAATTCGACGAACTCCGCTTTGGTCATCTTCGCGATGATCTTGGCGAGAGTCGTCTTGCCTGTTCCGGGCGGTCCCCAGAAGATGAGAGAGCCGGTGTCATCGCGCTCGATTTGCGTGCGGAGAGGTTTGCCGGGACCGATTAACTGTTCCTGGCCAGCGTATTCGTCGAGGGTGCGCGGGCGCATGCGCTCGGCCAGCGGACGGGTGCGGTCGGCGGTGGTCGTCGGGTTCGGAAGGGGGTCGAAAAGGCCCATAACGAGCTTTTAGCTCCAGTTCCTGGCTTTTTAGCTAAAGGCCAAGAGCCAATGGCCAAGAGCTTACTTTCTTTGCCTTGCGGCTTCGTACAATACGATGCTGGCAGCCACGCCCGCGTTCAGGGATTCGACCTGCGGAGTGTGCGGGATGGCGATCACTTCGTCCATTTTCGCCATCAGGTCGCGGGGCAGGCCGGAGCCTTCGTTGCCGAAGAAGATTGCCGCGGGGCTCGCCAAATCTGCTTGATCGAGCGGCGTGCCTTTGTGCGAGGAGGTTGCGATCAGGCGCACTCCTTGCGATCGAAGCTTCTGGGAAACTTCTTCCAGCTTTGCTGTTCCTGATTTGCCCTGACCGTGAATGATAGGCAGACGAAAGACGGATCCTGCGGAGGCGCGAACCACTTTGGAATTGAATGCGCTGACGGTACCTTCGCCGAGGACCACACCGGCGCTGCCAAAAGCTTCCGACGAGCGGAGGATGGTGCCGAGGTTGCCCGGATCCTGTAGGCCCGCGAGAACCACAAGCGGGCCTACCTGAAGGCGTTCCGCGACATCGTCGAGAGAGAATTCTTTCAGGCGGACGAGCGCGGCTACGCCTTGCGGGGATTCACTGGGGACGAGGCTGTCGAACAATTTGTCGGGAAGCAGAAGGGTTTCGACCTGAGCGCCGATCTGAGGCAGGAGACGGTTGGCCCGGTCTTGCGCGGACTCGCGAAAGAACACCGAACTGAAACGCAGACCGCTGCGGATGGCCTCTTCCAGAATCCGCAAACCCTCGATGGCACAGTCTCCGGCGTCGGTGAGTTCGGAGCGCGAAAACGCCTGGCGCAGTTGCTTGACCAGAGGGTTGTGACGTCCTTCAATGCGGCGTAGCCGGTGCTGCACACTCAGAGCTGGTTCTGGAGGTCTATTCATGAATGATTTGAGTGCATGATACGCCGTTCACCCACTTTGCGGCCCTTTGCCGTATTATGGTAAGTTTCACGGGCAAAATTCTTCAGACGAGAAGCAGGCAGGAAGGGAGCGCCGTGCGCGCCGAAATCGTAAAAATCAATAGTGAGTCCCCTGAGAGTTCCCTGGTAAAGTACGCCGCCGATCAGATTCGGGCAGGCGAAGTGTTGGGTATGCCGACGGATACGTTCTATGGGCTGGCGGCCGATCCATTCAACCTGCGCGCGGTTGACCGGGTGTATGACATCAAGACGCGTTCGCGTCACAAACCGTTGTCGTTGCTGATCGAAAGCGTGGATCACGCGGAGGAACTGGCAAAGGCCCTCCCGGAGGAATTCTATGCCCTGGCGCGGAAATACTGGCCGGGACCTCTGACCATTATCGTGAAAGCGGGATCTCGGTTGCCCCTGAAGGTCACTGCCAACACGGGCAACGTTGCACTGCGCGTGCCCAATGCGAAGATTCCGCTGGCGGTGGTAACGGCGGCCGCGATTCCGATCACCGCCACCTCGGCGAATCTGAGCGGTGCGGCGGAGTGCACCAGCGCCGAGCAGGTGCACGCACAGCTCCACGGGCGGATTAACATCATTGTGGATGGGGGCACTTCGCCTCGCGATATTCCTTCTACCATCATTGATTTGACGGATGAAGGGGCGCGGTGGCGAGTGATGCGCGAGGGCGCAATTCCCGCGGACGAGATTTCGACCTTTTTTGCCAACGGATGAAACAAGATCTTGTCACCCGGCGTGAGCCCGGCCGCTGGCTGCTGCGGCTGGAAGCGTTGGGCTTGCTTGCGCTGGCGACGTTTCTTGCGCTCACCGCGGCTCGCGTCGTGCATGCAGGCTCGCTGCAGGAACTCCACCCCGCCGACGCGATCGTGGTTTTTGGCGCGGCAGAGTACGCGGGTCATCCTTCGCCGGTGTGGCGCGCGCGTCTGGATCATTCCTTCGATCTTTTTCATAGGGGCATTGCGCCGGTGGTCATCACTACCGGTGGCGCGGCTTCCGATCCCAGCTTCAGCGAAGGCGGCGTGGGACGTGATTACTTAATGCACCGTGGAATTCCGGAGCGGAACTTGATTGCCGAGACGCAGGGTTCCGATACGGCTCAATCCGCGGTCCGGGTGGCAGTGATCATGCGCGCCAACGGACTGCACAGTTGCGTGGCGGTCAGTGACGCTTATCATGTTTTTCGCATCAAGAAGTTGCTCGAACACGAGGGTATATCACCCGTGTATGTCGCTCCTCGTCCTGACTCGCGTCCGCACAGTGCACTGCAGCGAATATATGCCGTGCTGCGAGAGTCCTGCAGTTATCTGGTGTGGAAGTTTGGCAGGATGTAGCCCGCTACCAGCCGTTTCGCTCGCGCAGCCCGGTGATGTGGGCCACATGATGGCGTCCGTGCCAGGCGTAGAGCACGAGATTTTTTTCAAGACTTACTTCGCCAAGCTGGGGATGGCGGAAGGTGCGTCGCCAGTCTTCCGCCTTCAGCGAGCGCAGAAGGCGAACCCACCGCGTGTGCAAGGAATCGAGCAGGGTCAGGGAAACTTCAACGGGAGTGGTCTGCGTGTCGCCGAGTTGCGCCCAGAGGTCTTCGGCGTAGGGCTTGATTGTGGGGGCATCCTCGGTAAGGGCGAGCTTGAAGCGAACGTAGGCGTTCAGATGGCTGTCGGGAACATGGTGCGCGACTTGGCGCAGCGTCCAGCCTTCGGGACGGTAGGGCGCGTCGAGTTGCTGATCTGAAAGGCCTTTTAAGGCAGCGCGGAGGTTGGCGGGGGCTTGTTCGATATCGTTTATGTATTTCTGTTTCTGTTCTTCGGTCGACGGGCCTTCGTAGGTAAACTTGCCGATGGGATACCGCAGGTCAGGCATTTGGTCTCCGTGATTTGGAACTCAGTCCACAGATGATGGGAAATTACCTGAGGCTTCAAATTAAGGCTGCGTGATCCGAACGGCTAACGGCTTCACAGCAATGCCTCCGGTGAGAGCCGGGCAACGATCTCATGCAGCCGATACATCGCGATGACGTCGGCGAGAAGAGGCGATTTGGCTGGGATGCCGGAAGCCCCTCAGTTAACTACAACAGCTGGGGCTTCGGCGCCACCAACCCCATCCCCTCCGGCTTCGCATTTCGATTCCCCATGCCCCAAGATTTGTGCATCCAAGATTCATTTATAAGCTAAACTTCCAAATCTGAGCAGTTTAGGATGATGTCGTCCTAATTTCGGGGTCATGTCGCGTCCCCTGGTGAACGAGAGGAACTATGGCATCGTCAGTCTGGTCTGGACACTTAACCTTCGGCCTTATCTCTATGCCGGTGCGCTTGTTTTCGGGCGCGCGCAGTAGCGGGATTTCCTTCAACATGCTGCATCGGCCCGACAAGCAGCGGGTGAAGCAGCAATATATTTGCCCGCTGGAGAATGTGGTTGTCGACCGCAGCGAGATTGTGAAGGGCTACGAGTTTCGCAAGGACGAATACATCATTATCGAGCCGGATGAGATCAAGAAGATCGAGCCTCAGACCGCGAAGACGATGGAGATTCTGGAATTCGTCAAGGCGAGCGAAGTGGATCCGGTCTATTTCGAGTCGTCATATTACATGATGCCGGAAGAGGCGGGACGGCGTCCCTATGCGCTGCTGACGAAGGCCCTGGAAGAAAGCGAATACGTGGCCATTGCCAAGATCACGATGCACAACCGTGAGTACACGGTATTCCTGCGGCCGCACGAAGGCGGATTGATGCTCCACACGATGTATTACGAGGAAGAAGTCCGCAAGGTGGAAGGATTTGGTGCGCCCGATGTGGAGCTGAAAGAGGCTGAAATTAAAGTGGCGCACCAGTTGATCGAGGCGCTGGCGGATGAATGGGATCCGGAGAAGTATAAAGACAACTTCCAGGAAAATCTCAAGAAGCTGATTGAGACCAAGCTCGAGGGTGGAGAAGTGGCCGCAGTGGAAAAACCGAAGAAACTGGCTCCGGTGGTGGATTTAATGGCCGCGCTGAAGCAGAGCCTCGCCCAAATGGAAGGCAAGAAGAAACCTGCAGCTACGGCCAAGTCGGAAGCTCCGGCGGCGGCGGCGGCGGGAGGAAAGTCGCGGCGCGGGCGGTAGCATCCCATCCGCCGCACGGGATGCAGAGCCGGGAGAGACGTGGCTCACCGCGTGTTACCGGACGCTAAGAATTAGAAGACGTCGCTGGCAAGTGGTCTGCGAACAGACCGCTTCCATCCAACTTGTGATCCAAGAGCTGCATCCCACGAGTATTACCTTTCAACCAAGCGCTGGCCTCACACTGGCGCAGATCTGAGCCAGCCGTTAGAATGTTGAATTCTTCTCACCTATGATCAGAAACTTTCTCCAGTGGCGCACAATGGGGTGCCGATGATTGTTCGAGGTTTGGGCCGATTGCTGGCCATAGTGCTTCCAATTCTAATTTTGACGGCTTGCGGCCAGGTATACCGGCCCGTCGTAATCCCGTGTTCGACGGGAGGGGTTCCTGGATGCCCGGTGGAGGCGAATCCGGCGCCGAGTAATTTTCATGCCGTGTTTGGGATCAGTACCAACGCTCCAAACTACCCCGGCGGCGCCATGCAAATTGACGTTTCCGGGGACTCGATTGTCGGTGAGACTCCCACCTACGACGCCTCCAAGCCGAACCTTGGCGACAATCCCACTCATGCTGCTATTTCCCCTAACAATTCCAGTGTTTTTGTGGCCAGTGCGGGAAGCGTGACTGCGGGCGGAGTAGACGTTGTTTCGTCCTTTACTCCCGTAGCCCAATCAAGGCTGGCGACTGGATTGGGTACCGTGAGTACGATCAGCTTGCCTAGTCTACCGGTGCAGACTTCTCATATTAGCGCGTTAAGCGAGGCAGGCAACGTAGTTACCGCCGCTCTCACGAGCCCACTCCTGGCGAGCCCGTCACGCAGTGACCTTGTCCTCGTAGGAACTCCGGTCGTCATCGCGGGCCAGACGATTCCCGGATACTCTGGATACAATGGCACTTTTACGATCACCTCGATAACCACCACCAACATCCAGTATGTCGACGCGGTGGCTGCGCTGCCGGCATGCGGTCCCACCCCGCCGATGACCGCCTGCCCTTCCGCCGGCTCGGCGTCAATCACCGGGCAGCCTGTCTTTTTGGCCAGTACCGAGAACGGGGCGATGTACGTCGCGAACTTCGAATCCAACTCGGTCGCGAAAATCAATACCGCCTCTAACGTCGTGATCAATACTGCGTCCGTAGAACCAGCTCTCCCAGCTTCAGTGAGCCCGGCACCGAATCCAGTAAGCATGGCCGAGACCCCAGATGGCCTTAAGCTCTACGTGGCCAACCAGGGCAACAACACGGTCAGTAGCCTGAATTCAGTCGACCTTTCTCCCAATACAGTTACGGGATTTACCGGGGTGACCCCGGTTTGGGTGGTGGCGCGAGGCGATAGCCAGAAAGTGTATGTGCTTACGCAGGGGGATGGAAAGCTGGTCACGATCGATACGGCCACTGATATCGCGACCACCCCTGATTGTTCTGTGACTCCCACGCTCTGCGTAGGCGCGGGAGCAAACTTCATCTTCTACGACCCGAACCTGAACCGGCTTTACGTGACGAACCCGGTAACCCAGATGGTTTATGTGTTTTCCGATACCGGCGGACTTTTGAATGGCGTGGTTAGCGATATACCGAATCAATTGGCGGCTATTCCATTTATCCCTGGATCGGTTCCCTGTAAATTGGCGGGGTGTTCGCCCGTCTCAGTGACGGCGCTGCTGGACGGCAGCCGGTTTTACGTGGCGAGCTATCAGAGCTATCTTCCGCCTGCAGCTTGTCCGGACGCGACCGTGCCGGGTGCCTGCATTGTCCCTGGCCTGACGGTGTTTGACGCTAACACATTCACGGTGAAGTATCCCAATGCGCCAACGCTGGTACTGCTGGGCTCGGCCCCGTTTGCCACGGGTCAGTATGCCGTGCCGCCGGCGCCTTCTTGCGCGACCACGCCTTTATATCCTGTTCTGTACTCCCCGACCACGACCCGGTTTCGAGTATTCACCGCGGCTGCAGAAGACAGCAGCCGCGTGTACGTGAGCATGTGTGACGCTGGAGCGATTGCCATCGTGAACGCTACGGATGGCAATACAAACAATCCAGGCAGCGGCTTGCCGCCCGACACGGTGGTCAGCGACATCCTTGCTGGACCACAAGCCAACAGCGCTTCGGCACTGCTAAATCCAATCTTCCTATTGATGGGACCATAGCGCCGGGGAAAGTTTGGCCGAAACTGTGATTGCGGATCAGCGATAGCGGGTACCTGGGGAGCAACTGTCCGCCCCCTCGAATGATTAGTTGGTAGCGGTTACTTCTTCCCTTTGGGCCTCGCGGGCCGCGTAGTGCGAGTCAACGTATTCGTCGAGAATGCCGATGAACTCCGCGACTATGCGATCACCTTTGAGAGTGGTGAACAGGCGTCCATCCACGTAGACCGGAGCCTTTGGTTCCTCGAATGTGCCTGGCAGAGAGATGCCGATGTTGGCGTGCTTCGATTCGCCGGGGCCGTTGACCACACAGCCCATGACAGCCAGCTTCATTTCTTCCACGCCAATGTAGCGGCCTTTCCAGGTGGGCATCTGCTCGCGCAAGTAGGTCTGAATCTGCTCAGCCATTTCCTGGAAGAAGGTGCTGGTGGTGCGTCCGCAGCCAGGGCATGCGGTGACTTGAGGCGTGAAACTGCGAATTCCCATAGATTGTAGAATCTGTTGCGCCACACGGACTTCTTCGGTGCGGTCGCCTCCGGGAGCCGGGGTAAGGGAAACACGGATGGTGTCGCCGATGCCTTCCTCGAGAACTACGCCCATGGCGGCGCTCGAC
>DATNKA010000133.1:0-24118 GCA_035603655.1 Candidatus Acidiferrales bacterium
CTTCGCTACTGCGAGTTCCTGCCCCAGGCCATCGTGCAGATCACGGGCGATGCGCCGCCGCTCTTGGTCCTGTAAGGTCATGAGGCGGACTGAAAGCCGCCGCAGTTCGTCGGTTCTGTTGTCCACCATTTTTTCCAGTTCGGTGGCGTTGTCACGAATGGACTGTTCCAGGAGCTTGCTATCGTGGATGTCAGAACAGGTACCGTACCATTTGGCGATCTTCCCATCGTCGCGAATCGGAACTGCGCGAGCCCTGAACCAGCGATAAGTTCCGTCCCTGGACCGGAGGCGATACTCCGCTTCATAGTCTGCCCCTGATTCCACACAGCGCATCCAGTCCGCCATGGCTTGATTCTTATCGTCAGGATGCACATAATCAAGCCACCCAAAACCATTCGCAGAACCTGGGGACGCGCCGGTAAAGTCATAGAATCGATCGCTGACATAATCCCTGGAGCCATCGGCCTTACGATTGAAAATAATATCGGGGGCAGTGCTGAAAATAGCGTCGAGTTCCTGATTCTTTTCCACCAACTCGGCATTCAGCCGCATGAGGAGCTCTGCTTTGAGTGCCAGCTCTTCCGTGCGCTCCAGAACACGCTGCTCGAGTTCGCGATTCAGAGTTTCGAGCATTCGCGTCTTTCGGTGCAGATCGGCGAACACTCTGACTTTAGCGCGCAGCAGTTCCGGAACCACCGGAACAGAAATGTAATCCACCGCGCCATGCTCGTAACCTTTAAGCTGGTCCAAGTCGGTGAGATGAACGGCTGAGACAAAAATGATCGCAGTGCGCTGAAAGCGGGGGTGCTGACGGATCATGGCAGCCAATTGGAAACCATCGAGCTCCGGCATGCTCACATCCATCAGCACAACTGCAATGTCGGTCTTGAGCAGGACCTCGAGGGCTTCCTTGGCTGACATGGCCTTGATCAGTTTCTCCCCTAAACCTCCCAGCATGACCTCATAGCTGAGAAGCTTGCCGGGCTGATCGTCCACCATCAGGATATTGACTCTTTCGTCTTTGCCCATTCGTAGTCTCCGCGTTCAGGAAACAACTGCCGCAGCTCGTCTTCTACCTGCTAGCGATGGAGCCACATCCGCAACGACGAGAGCAGTTGCTCGGTATTGACGGGTTTCGCCAGATACTCTGAAGCCCCAGCCTCAAGACATTTTTCACGGTCTCCCTTCATAGCCTTTGCCGTCAGAGCGATGATCGGCAGTCGCCGGAAAGAAGCGTTCTGCCGAATTACTTGCATGGTTTCGTAGCCGTCCATCTCAGGCATCATAATGTCCATCAGGACGATGGCGATGTCAGGAGTGGATTCGAGTTTGGCAATCGCCTCACGCCCGGTTCCCGCGGTGATTACCGTCATGCCCCGGCGTTCAATCACACTGCTAAGAGCAAAGATGTTGCGGACGTCATCGTCGACCACCAAAACTTTCTTACCCACCAAAGAGTCGTCGGAATGATGCAACCGGTCGAGCAATCTCTGTTTCTCCACCGGAAGATCGGAGACAACCCGGTGCAGGAACAAAGCAGTTTCGTCCAGCAATCGTTCCGGCGACTCGACTCCCTTTACCACGACACTGCGTGCAAGCGAGTGAAGACGAGCGTCCTCTTCTGGAGACAGTTCTTTTCCGGTAAAGACAACCACCGGCAAATCGTTGAGGGCTGGCGTATCTCGGAAGCGCTCCAAAACATCGAAACCTGACATGTCTGGGAGCCTGAGATCGAGAACCACGCAGTCAAAAGACTGCTCACTCACGGCGTTAATTGCGTCGGCGCCCGTAGAAACCACCGTAACGTCGATGTCGCTGTAGCCCAGCAATTCCTTGATGCTGAGTTGCTCCCCGGGATTGTCTTCCACCACCAGGAGCCGCTTCCGTCGCGGCGCGGCATATTCTTTGATGCGTGACAGGGCTGACTCCAATCCCTCCGGAGTGGTTGGCTTGGTCACAAACGCAAATGCTCCACGAGCCAAACCGTGGTGGCGATCTTCGTCCAGCGTCAACATCTGCACCGGGATGTGACGGGTCGCCGGGTCCTGCTTCAAGTGATTCAGCACAGTCCAACCCAGCATGTCAGGCAGGAAGACATCGAGCGATACTGCGGTTGGATGGTATTCGTGGGCAAGCGCGAGTGCCTCCGCACCTCGCGTCGCCACCAGGACTTTGAAGCCCTGATCCCGAGACAGATCACACAAGACTCGCGCGTAGTGCGCGTCATCCTCAACAATAAGCAAGATGGCATCGTCAGGCTGCAGATTGTCGCGGTCGTCCTCGATCTTTTCGATGGTATGCTCCGACATGCTCGCGACGGCGAGCTGCACGGGCGACACTGCGGACGGAGACCTTTGCTCGACCGATGCTGCATTGGAGCCGGAAGGTCCGACATAAGTCTGTGGCAGATACAGAGTGAATGTGCTGCCACGGCCTGGGGCGCTGCGCAGCTGGATTTCTCCCCCGAGCAAACTGGCCAGTTCACGGCTGATGGCGAGACCCAAACCCGTTCCACCGTACTTGCGGCTGGTTCCCGCGTCTGCCTGCTGGAAGGCTTCGAAGATGATGCGTTGTTTTTCAAACGGAATGCCGATGCCGCTATCTGACACTTCGAACGCGACTACCGATGCGGCCTTGCCGAGAATCGGATGATCTTCGCTCCAGCCGCTTCTGGCCAGAGATACGGTCATCCGCACCCCTCCGACCTCGGTGAACTTGAATGCATTCGACAGCAGATTCTTTAGCACTTGCTGCAGACGCTTCGAGTCGGTGACTACGCTCCGGGCGAGATGGGGATCGCTCTGCACCTCGAAACTGAGGTGGCGATTCTCTGCCTCGTGCCGGAACGGACGTCCAACCGCATCCAGCAAGCTGGCAAAGAAGACTTCTTCCGCCTCGACCGACACCGTTCCAGACTCAATTTTGGACAAGTCGAGAATGTCGGTGATCAGATTCAGCAAGTCGGTTCCGGCACCGTGAATGGTGCGGGCAAACTCTACTTGCTTTGGAGTCAGGTTGGCATCCGGATTATCGCTGAGCTGCTGTCCAAGTACCAGAATGCTATTGAGTGGAGTGCGCAACTCGTGGGACATGTTGGCGAGGAACTCGGACTTGTACTTCGAAGTAAGAGCCAGTTCCTTTGCCTTTTCTTCCAGGGCACGGCGGGCTTGCTCGATTTCCTGATTCTTGCGTTCCACCTCGACGTTCTGTTCGGCAAGCTGTTGCGCTTTCTGCGCCAGCTGCTCGTTGGTCTGCTGCAATTCCTTTTGCTGCATCTGGAGTTCGGTGGCTAACTGTTGCGACTGCTTCAACAGGCCTTCGGTCTGCATCGTGGCCTCGATGCTATTCAGCACGATGCCGATGCTGGCCGTCAATTGCTCAAGGAACGCCAAATGGGAGGTGGTGAAGCTACTGAGGGATGCCAGCTCGATAACGGCTTTTACGCGATCTTCGAAGAGCACGGGAAGGACGATAACGTTTCGCGGAACGGCCTCGAATAAACCGGAGCGAATCGTGATTGTATTCGGCGGCAATTCGGAGATCAGCATGCGCCGTTTTTCCGCGGCGCACTGTCCTACCAGGCCTTCGCCGACCTTTAGCCGCCGGAGATGTCCATCGTCACCGTCGCCGGCAAAGGCTGAGAGCAGCAGCATCTCCGCCGATTCCTCACCGCCCATCTGGTAGATCACGCCCTGTTGGGCGCTTACCAGAGGTGCGAGTTCGGAGAGCAGCATGCGGCCGACCGTGGTGAGATCGCGTTGGCCCTGCAACATGCCGGTGAAGCGGGCCAGGTTCGTTTTCAGCCAGTCCTGCTCGGTGTTGCGGTCGGTGGTCAGGCGGAGGTTGTCGATCATGGTGTTGAGGTTGTCTTTCAAGTCTGCAACCTCGCCACTGGCTTCTACTTGAATCGAACGCGTCAGATCGCCTTTCGTGACGGCCGTCGCAACCTCTGCAATGGCACGCACCTGGTTGGTCAGATTGTCGGCCAGCAGGTTTACGTTGCCGGTGAGATCCTTCCAAGTTCCGGCGGCGCCTGGCACGTTGGCTTGCCCGCCGAGACGGCCTTCCACGCCGACTTCGCGCGCTACCGTTGTAACCTGGTCGGCAAAAGTGGCCAGCGTATTCGTCATGTTGTTAATGGTTTCTGCGAGCGCCGCGACTTCGCCCTTCGCGTTCACCGTAAGCTTTTGAGTCAGTTCACCGTTGGCTACGGCCGTAACCACTTTCACGATGCCGCGCACTTGCTCGGTGAGGTTGGCGGCCATTACGTTCACGTTATCGGTGAGATCCTTCCAGGTTCCTGCGACTCCCGGGACCTGCGCCTGCCCGCCCAGTTTTCCCTCCGTACCCACTTCGCGGGCCACACGAGTTACTTCCGCAGCGAAGGCGTTGAGCTGATCCACCATCGTGTTGATGGTGTTCTTTAGTTCGAGAATTTCGCCTTTCACGTCGACCGTGATTTTGCGCGACAAGTCGCCGCGAGCCACGGCTGTCGTGACTTCAGCGATATTGCGCACCTGACCTGTGAGGTTGCCAGCCATGGCGTTCACTGAGTCGGTAAGATCCTTCCACGTGCCGGCCACACCCGAGACATTGGCCTGTCCACCGAGACGACCTTCGCTACCCACTTCGCGCGCGACCCGCGTGACTTCGGCGGCGAACGAGCGTAGCTGCTCGACCATCGTGTTCAGCGTCTCTTTAAGCTGCAAGATTTCGCCGCGCACGTCGACTGTGATTTTTTTCGAAAGGTCACCGTTCGCAATGGCAGTCGCGACTTCCGCGATGTTACGTACCTGACCCGTGAGGTTGCTGGCCATGAAGTTGACGTTGTCGGTGAGATCCTTCCACGTTCCGGCGACGCCCGGTACCTGCGCTTGTCCGCCTAGCTTGCCGTCGGTGCCGACTTCGCGGGCCACGCGCGTTACCTCTCCGGCGAACGCGTTCAATTGATCCACCATGGTATTGATGGTGTTCTTGAGTTCGAGAATTTCACCTTTCACGTCGACCGTAATTTTGCGCGACAAATCTCCTCGCGCGACGGCCGTTGTCACTTCAGCGATGTTTCGAACTTGGCCGGTGAGGTTTCCGGCCATGGAGTTCACGGAGTCAGTAAGATCTTTCCAAGTTCCGGCGACGCCGGGCACATTGGCTTGTCCACCGAGGCGGCCTTCGGAGCCGACTTCGCGGGCCACGCGCGTCACTTCTCCAGCGAAGGCGTTCAGCTGATCCACCATCGTGTTGATGGTTTCTTTTAGCAGCAAGATTTCTCCGCTGACATTGACCGTGATTTTCTTGGAAAGATCGCCGCTGGCGATGGCGGTCGCAACTTCGGCGATATTTCGGACCTGGCCGGTCAGGTTGCTGGCCATCGAGTTGACGGAGTCGGTGAGATCTTTCCACGTGCCTCCGACGCCGGGTACTTGCGCCTGGCCGCCGAGTTTGCCGTCCGTGCCGACTTCGCGCGCTACCCGCGTCACTTCGGAGGCAAACGAGCGCAACTGGTCGACCATCGTATTCAGCGTGTCTTTGAGTTCGAGAATTTCGCCCTTCACGTCGACCGTAATCTTGCGCGATAAGTCGCCACGAGCCACGGCTGTTGCAACTTCCGCAATATTTCGCACCTGGCCGGTCAGGTTGCTGGCCATGAAGTTAACGTTGTCGGTGAGATCCTTCCACGTTCCGGCGACGCCCGGCACTTGCGCCTGTCCGCCGAGCTTGCCTTCGGTACCCACCTCGCGGGCCACGCGCGTCACTTCTCCGGCGAACGCGTTGAGCTGGTCCACCATCGTGTTGATGGTGTTCTTGAGTTCGAGAATTTCGCCTTTCACGTCGACGGTGATTTTGCGCGACAAGTCGCCGCGAGCCACGGCAGTCGTGACTTCGGCGATATTGCGCACCTGGCCGGTGAGGTTTCCTCCCATCGAGTTGACAGAGTCAGTCAGATCCTTCCACGTACCGGCGACGCCCGGCACGTTGGCCTGCCCGCCCAGACGTCCTTCGGTACCGACTTCGCGCGCCACGCGAGTGACTTCGCCGGCGAAGCGGTTCAGCTGATCCACCATCGTGTTCAGCGTCTCCTTCAGCTGCAAAATCTCGCCGCGAACATCTACCGTGATCTTGCGCGACAAATCACCGTTGGCGATGGCCGTCGCCACTTCAGCGATGTTTCGCACCTGGCCGGTGAGATTGCTGGCCATGAAGTTGACGTTGTCGGTGAGATCTTTCCAGGTGCCGCCAACTCCGGGCACCTGCGCCTGCCCGCCCAGTTTCCCTTCGGTACCGACTTCGCGCGCCACGCGAGTGACTTCTCCCGCGAACGCGTTGAGCTGATCCACCATGGTGTTGATGGTGTCTTTGAGTTCGAGAATTTCACCCTTCACGTCGACCGTGATTTTGCGCGACAAATCACCGCGGGCCACGGCTGTAGTCACCTCAGCGATGTTGCGGACCTGAGCCGTCAGGTTACCGGCCATTGCGTTGACGGAGTCCGTCAGATCTTTCCAGGTTCCGGCCACGCCCACCACAACCGCCTGCCCGCCGAGCTTACCGTCTGTACCTACTTCACGAGCCACGCGTGTCACTTCGGAGGCGAACGAGCGGAGCTGATCCACCATGGTGTTGATGGCTTCTTTTAACTGGAGAATTTCGCCACGCACATCGACTGTAATTTTCCGCGAGAGATCGCCGCTGGCCACCGCGGTTGCCACTTCAGCGATGTTCCGGACTTGGCCAGTGAGGTTGCTCGCCATCGAGTTGACCGAGTCCGTCAGATCCTTCCAGGTGCCAGCCACACCGGGGACCTGCGCCTGACCACCAAGTTTTCCGTCCGTACCGACTTCACGCGCCACGCGCGTCACCTCGGCGGTGAAGACGCCGAGCTGTTGAATCATCGTATTGACAATGCTGGCGGAGCGTAGAAACTCGCCCTCCAGCGGACGGCCGTCCACATCGAGGCGCACCGTTTGAGTCAGATTTCCCTGCGCCACAGCAGCGATAGCACGGGTCACTTCGGCGGTGGGTCGAAGCAGATCTTCGACCAGCGTATTGATCGATACTTCCATATCGCCCCATGCGCCTTTGGATTCATGGAAGCGAGTGCGCTCGCGGGTTCTTCCTTCCTTGCCGACTACCTGCCCAACACGCTTCAATTCCTGCGCCATCTGTTGGTTGGCGGCAACAATGGAATTAAAGGTGTCGGCAACCTTGCCCGCCAGTCCGGTCCAGGAGCCGGGAAGGCGCACGGAAAAATCGCCATCCCTCATGGTTTGCAGGCCGGCCAGAATCACGCTTAGATCCTCGCCAGTTGGCTGGGCAACAGCCACAGAATCGCCATTGCTTTTATTGTTATTCTGGCCTGCGTCGAATCCGCCGTTGGCAACGGTCGAAACCGTGTCCCGGCTATTTTTTTTCATAGAAGCTCCTGCAATGAGAGGCGGTTCGGCAACGTCTATCTAGCGCTTTCATATCCTGAACGTGCATGATGGCTAAATGAGAAATTACAATCTCAAGATTTGGGCGCAACAGCTGCTTCCAAACAGGCTGCCACTACCGAAATCAAGGCACCCGGTATCATCAGTGTGAGTGCGACCAGAGGGGGAGGAGTCTCCGGTCCGAATAGTGTTGATAACACGAAGGCCTGCAGCCTGACTCTAGGGTTTTTACTGTAGAAATACTGAAAGATCTTGAACGATTTCCCCTTTTGCGTGGGTCGTAAGCTTATTGGTGGCAAGGCAGTATCAGGATATACCCAGAAGCCCCAGTTTATCCTTAGCATCTACATAGATTCCCGTATGTCGTCGGGCACTTTTGATTATTACGATTCGTGGGCGAGTTGTTTGGTTATTACGATTCGTCGGCGAACTGGAGGAAACGGGACTTATACTTAGGATTCGTATCTTTCGCTGGGACTTTGTTTTTCCTAGTCCATGACAAATACATCTAACCGGTCATGGCGAAAGGACCAAGCATGCGCCTATTGAGTGTACGGCTCATCGTTTCTCTTATCGTCGGCATCACTTTGGTATCGTTGGGTTTTTCATACAATGAGGTATTGAGGGAGAAACGTCTCCTTCGCAGTGATCTGGAGCGGCGCGCCGAACTGCTGAGCGAGAGCATCGCGGGCAACGTCGAGAAGTCGCTGGAAGGCGGATCTCAACGGGGGCTGCAGAAATTAGTACTGCGCTTTGGAAACCGGGAACACCTGGTTGGGATCGCCGTCTACGACCGGCAGGGCAAGGTGGTAGCAATCACCGCCGAATTGCAAAAAATTCTGAATGCTACTCCGGCTGACGTAACCCAAGCCATGAGCCAAAATCACGGGCAGGGCTCATTCGGCCGACTCGGGGACGACCGCATACATACTTTTGCCTTGCCTCTGCACCGTCAGGATGAGGTTATCGGTGGTCTGGCCATTGTTCACGACGTCAACTACATTCATGCGCAAAACCTGCGCACCTGGCGCGAGGCATTCGTCCGAGTGCTGGTTCAAGTCTTCTTCATAGTGCTCATCACCTTGCTGATCGTGCGCTGGAGCATTGCAGGTCCTATCGCGCGAGCCGCTCAGTGGATGCGTGCCCTTCGCATGGGAAGGATCTCGTCGCACCAGCAGATGCCGGACCTGGATCTGTTCAAACCACTGGCCTGGGAAGTGGTCACAATGGCGGAAAGCTTAAGTCAGGCAAGAAGCGCCGCCGAGAATGAGGCTCGGTTGCGGGAAGCCGGGGAATCGATGTGGACGGCGGACCGGCTCGCAGTTCAGATCCAGACTCGTCTGCACGGAGGTCGGCTGTTTGTGGTGTCGAACCGCGAGCCTTATATCCATCAGCGGAACGGCAAGTCCTTAGAAGTGAACGTTCCACCCAGTGGATTGGTTACTGCCTTGGAGCCGGTTCTTACCGCTTGCGATGGCACATGGATCGCACATGGCAGTGGAAACGCTGACAATGAAGTTGTGGACACGCATGACAGGTTGCGCGTCCCTCCAGAAAATCCTCGCTACACGTTGCGGCGGGTATGGCTAAGCAAAGAAGAAGAAGAAGGATACTATTACGGCTTTGCCAACGAAGGTCTTTGGCCGCTCTGTCATATCGCTCATACCCGTCCCATCTTCCGCGCTCGAGACTGGCAGTTTTATCAGGAAGTGAATCGCAAGTTTGCAGCGGCGGTGATTGAGGAAATCGCGGATACGCCGAATCCTGTGGTTTTGGTTCAGGATTATCACTTTGCCTTGCTGCCACGCATGCTGAAGGAAAAGAGGCCAGACGTGCGCGTGGCCATTTTCTGGCATATTCCGTGGCCCAATCCGGAAGCCTTCGGCATCTGCCCCTGGCAGCGCCAACTTGTTGATGGGTTGCTGGGCGCAGATCTGATTGGATTTCACGTCCAATCGCATTGCAACAACTTTCTGCAGACTGTGGACCGGGTTGTGGAATCACGGGTCGATTGGGAACACTTTTCAGTGTCGCGTCAAAATCACCGCACCATCGTACGGCCGTTCCCTATCAGCGTCGACTTGGGGGACGATGAACCGGTCGAGGCCGACAGCTATGGCACGGACTATCTCGAACGCTCGACTATGTTGCACGCCTTAGGGGTGGAAGCGGCGTTTGTGGGAGTCGGCGTGGACCGGGTGGACTACACCAAGGGCATTCATGAACGCTTCCGGGCGATTGAGCGATTTCTGGAAAAGTATCCCAAGTACCAGGGGCAATTCACTTTCTTGCAGATCGGCGCTCCGAGTCGCACCCACATCAAACGCTACCACGACCTGATGGGAGAGCTAGAAGCCGAAGTCGAAAGAATCAACTGGCGTTTTCAGTCGGGGAACTGGAAACCGATCTTGTTCCTGAATCGGCAGCATAGCCACGAGGAGATCGGACGCTACTACCGCGCCGCGGATCTTTGCCTGGTGACCTCGCTGCACGATGGCATGAATCTGGTGGCAAAAGAGTTTCTAGCGGCACGTCGCGACGAACGCGGAGTGCTGATTCTCAGCCAGTTCACCGGAGCGGCTCGCGAACTTCGCGACGCTTTGCTGGTGAATCCATACGATATCGACCAGACTGCCGAAGCGATCCGTGTCGCATTGGAGATGGATCCCGAAGAAAAGCAGGTAAGAGTGCATCGCATGCGCAGGATCATCAGGGAAAACAACATCCATCGCTGGGCCGGAAATCTGATCACGGAATTGTGCGAACTCAGGCTCGACGGAGGAGATCGAACCCCGGGGAAAGTTCGCGGAAGCGTCACCGCTGCGTGATGAGGGAAAAAATGGACTAAGCAGGCGTTCGATTAGACGACCGGCAGATAGCCTGTGAGCAACCTGGTGCCGGCATTCGTGATCTGCTTCTTAAACCACCCGGAATAAGTGGACGCAGGGTAAACCGTGAGCTGGGGCCTGCTACTGGAAGGGACACATCTGGTCAGAGCTCTTCCGGCATTCAGTCTTTGGCGGTGGTGGCTTTCGGGTCGGCCTGGATGGTAACTTCCACCTCGGCACCAGGCTTGAGCTGAACTTTCTCGCCATTCTGATCGGTGAGAGTATTTTCGATGCGAATCTCGCGATAGAGGTGATCCGCCCCATGTATTGCAATCTGGGCACGTTCAGGTTCGGAGGGAAAAACAGGCTTGATGATTTTTTCGACGGTGGCAGGCAAGGTAGTACTGGGTTTTTCGCTCATACAGCTCCCTGAATTGATTGGCGAACGGGAAATCAGCGCCTAGCGGATCGCTGTGAAAGGATTATAGCGGTAGAGCCGGGCTAATCGGAAGGACCCGCGCCTGATCCTTCTGAAAGACTCAGTCCGAGACATCCAATCCTCGCTCAAAGCGGACGGTTAGAAAGGTCAGGGCTTTGGATCAAGCGGACAACTTCTGAGGGCTGGAGGATTCGGAGAGACTTTCTACGGGCAAGGTGGGATCGGCTAGCTGTCGAATCTGGGTGAGCGCATCAGACAAAGTTGTGGCGACCAGTCCTGAGCAAGTCGGGCCAAGGCGTTGACGAGCTGTGTCGCTATCGAAGCTCCAGAGACCCATGACAATTCGCAGACCTGGAGAAATGGCCTTCAATCTTCGGCAAACCGATCGACCCTCGCTCACGGCGAAGGGAGAGATGGAAGAAACGCACGCAATTCCGTAGTCGCGTTGGGAAACCTCCGCCAACATTGCTTCCGGTAAGCCCGCTCTGATTTCGCGGGCGCGGAATCCGGCGTGCCGCAACAACTGGGCGAGCATCGCCGCCACCAATTCGTCAGCGCCGCTGCTGGCTGGAATGCAGGCGATATTACTCCCCGGCAGAGTGCCGTCCACATGAGATCGCTTGCGATAAGAGCCGTCTTCCGCAGTGGGGGGAGCGAGTTCTCCTCCATATTCGTCCCCGAGATCTTCAACCAGTTCTTTGACACTGCGAAACATGAACCTTATTGAGCTGTCCTCAAGATCATCTGCATGGTGATCGTGTTCCGCCAATTTCACGGCGGGAAGGATTATTGATTCATACAAACTCTCCAGTGAGTTCTCTTTTAAATAGGCCTCGGCTATGGCTCGAGCCTCTTCTTGATCCATGGCGAGCAGGCGCTGGTAGAAGCACTGCTCCGGCAGCAGCACAGGTTCGTCGCCTAGCAGCACTTCAAGAAAACTCAATTGCGGAACATGGCGGCCGAGCACGATCAGACATACGGTGAGTGGAGTGGACAATATAAGTCCTACCGGTCCCCATATCGTGGCCCAGAAGACTGCCGCAACCAAGATCGCGAGCGATGATATGCCGGTGTGAGCGCCGTAGAGCAAAGGTTCAACGAAGTTGCCAACGGTCAACTCCAAAACGGCAAACGCCGCGAATGCCAGTGCGGCTTGGCGCCACCCTGGAAACACAGCCAGCGCCAGGGCGACGGGAAGGGCCGTCGCGATAAGACTACCGACGTAGGGAACAAACCGCAGTACCCCTGCGAAAACGCCCCAAAGAAGCGCGTGGGGAATACCGATATAGTAGAGTGCCAAACCAAAGACCGTTCCGTAACTTGCATTAACCAGGCATTGCAACACCAAGTAACGGCTGAGCCGACGACCGGCATCATCCAGGGCTTGAGTCATCACGTTCAACCGACCTCGTCCCGCGAGCCGGATTGCACGATTACGCAAGTCCTCCCGTTTGACCAACATGAATAAAGTGAAAATGATGACGATCGCTGCGGTCTCAATGGGCCCGGCCAGTGGTCCGAGTAAAGCGCGAAGATCTTGGACAAAATTCGATGGAGGCTCTGCCACTTGAACAGGTACGGGGCGAACGGGATGGGTCGTCTTTTGTTCTTTGTCTTGCTTCGTCGAAGAAATCTGCCCCGGCAGCGCGGCTAGTTCCTTATTTAACTCCTGGACGGTAAGGGTGGCTTTACTGAGATTTCCGCTATTCGGCCTGCGGAGTGACTGAATTTTCGCATCGAGGTTGGCCTTGTAGTCCGGCAGCTCGACCATGATCTGAACCAACTGACTAGCCGCTCCCCAAGTCACCGCTCCGGCCAGCGTGAAAGATAACACCAGGACGGCTAAGACTGACGGAACCCGACCTAACCGTATCTTTTCGAGCAAGGACACGAGCGGGGTCAGGAGAAAACTGAAGACCAGGGCCAGCGCCAGAGGAATAAATAGCTCACGGCCGAAAAATAGTGCGGCGATGGCCAGCACAAAGGCGATGAGTACCAGTGATTTAGAGGCCGATGCTTCCTTAGTAGGCGCCAAATGTTGACTCCAGTTCAGCCGCACGAATCATCGACGTGGGTACCAACCTAGTTGTGTGCCGCAGAGTTTCTGGTGTCGGGAGCAGTGCCGCCGCACGCCGGAACTCTAAGCAGCAACTTCGGCGGCTATGCATTCTCTGTGTCCGCAGCGGCATATCGCTTCGGAACCCTTGCCGCTTTTGCAAGCAGGCTGCCCGATTTTGCGGGACAGCCGCAGTTTTCATGAGCACATTTCTTCAGTTCAGCGCTGTCTATCACACTTGACTCCTTCTAAAGGCCGAGTGGCCGACGCGGTGATGCAGTCGGTTCGGCGCACAAACACCACGGTTAGTGCTGAATTCATGCGGTTAGGTTGCCGGCGGATCTGCTGGACTCGTTGTCCTGGCCGGCTGTCCTGAGGCTGCGATTGCTTGCATCCCAAAGCGTAGTACTTCCGAGTACTTGAGATCATAGTTTTTGCTTGGAAGGAATACAGTGATTCTGGTATGGTCGTGAAAGTTTTGGGAAGCAGATTCGGGCAGAAGCCCTCAGCTGGCTGAAAAACTGAGAGCAGATCTTAACAGTTTAAACAAGACCCGCAATCAAGCCCACATCGGAAGCCCTGACGCGCCCCGCTCGCGCGAGGGGATGCAGTTTCGCAAGCAGTTCTGAAACGCAAGCCAATAACCTAATTTGGAGAAGTGTAGTATGCCCAAGTATCCATTGCTGAACGTGTGCCTGCTGGCTATTTGCGTTCCATCCCTCTTCGCCGGTGTGACGGTCAGTACGCCCACCAACAATTCGACCCACCAGGGATCGGTTCCCTATGCCGCCTCGGCTTGGACTTCGTGTGACAAGGGTGTTGCCTCCATGGGAATTTACACGGCCCCTGGAGTTTTGTCGTATGTAGTCAACGGCGCCTCTCTAAATACAAATTTGAATCTCAGCCCGGGAACCTACAGCACCGTGGTCGAAGCTTGGGACTACTGCGGCGGAGCCTCGACGGCTAGGGTTACCGTCACGGTCAGTGGAAGCGGGCAATCGGGGGTGCACGTAACCTCCCCAGCGAGCGACAGCACGGTCGGCTCCTCGGTCAACTTCACGGCTACAGCGACCACGTCCTGTTCGCGAGGCGTTTCGGCGATGGGAGTCTACACGGCGCCTTATCAACTGGCATATGTGGTAAACGGCGCCAGCATGAATCACGCTCTGGGACTCAACCCAGGGACGTACCACACAGTCGTGCAAGAGTGGGACAACTGCGGAGGCGCCGCCACCACTCCGGTTACGATCACCGTAAATGGAGGCGGCGGAGGCGGAAACACATTCTCGAATGTTCAGCACAGCGGCGGCTGGGGCGTGTACGGGCAGGGGCCGCCAAATTTTATTGACTGCTCGCCTTCGCCCTGCGACGGCATCTCTTTCTGGATGGCCCAGGGCGTAAGGTCGCCCTCCCTGAGCGGAAATGCCGCTGCATTCAATGTCGGGGGAAGCGCTCCTTACTCTGATGCACTGTTTAACAATCATTTGATCGGCGATTTGTCCTCCCAAGGAATGCCCGACCACGATCACACTCTGGTTCCCACTCTCCACAACTTTAGCTACGACGTGTGGTTCTTCGGAAGCAACTTAGGACTTTCGCAGGCTTTGGAGTTTGACCTGAATCAGTTCTTCGACGGCATGGGTTTCATCTGGGGTCATGAGTGCCGCATCGCAGGCGGTAATGAATGGGACGTTTGGGACAATCAGAGGGCGCATTGGACCCCCACTGGTATCCCCTGCTACCCGAAAAACAATGCCTGGAACCATCTTACGATCAAGGTGCAGCGGACCTCGAACGACGAATTGCTCTATCAGTCCATTACTCTCAACGGAGTAACTAACACCCTTAACCGGACCTTCGGCCATGGGTCCGCCCCTGGCTGGTACGGCGTTACCCTTAACTATCAGCAGGACGGCAATAACAAGCAACAGTCCTACGACATATACCTCGACAATCTGAACTTCAGTTATCAGTGAGGGACAAGATGAGGACGTAGCGAGTGGTATGCCCTTTCATTATTAACCGGTTTCGACTACACAAACCACAAGAATGCGGACCCGTTCTCGGGTCCGCATTTTTTACGCGTGTTTCCCTTTCCAGTTCCGGGCATTTCCCCAGCCGTAACACGTCGGTAACTTGGAGCTGCGCGAAGTAACGGTACACAATAGGACCAAGCGCTGCTCTCTCCTGCGACCGCTCGCGCAGGCGATGGTTTCCATTCGGCGCGGCAATGGTCGAGAAAGTTCTCGAACATTCAGTCTTTGCAATGAAACTCTGAAAGCCGCAAATTCACTTATGGATGACCGCAGAAGCGAGCGCTTTGGGCGATACGAGATCCTGGCGGAACTTGGGCGGGGAGCCATGGGGGTTGTCTACAAGGCTCGCGACCCCAAGATCAATCGCTTGGTTGCGGTAAAAACCATTTCGTTAGCCGGGCAGCCACCGGAGGACGAGCAGGAGTATCGCGAGCGCTTTCACCGCGAAGCCGAAGCTGCAGGCCGCCTTTCGCATCCCGGAATTGTCACCATCTTCGACGTAGGCGAGGAACCGGAGACGCGGGCTCCTTACATCGTGATGGAATTTGTAGGGGGACAGTCTCTCGACAAGCTGCTTTCCAGCGAAGACCGGAAGTTGCCGCTGGAAGCCGCGCTCCAGCTGACCCATGAACTGGCGGAAGCGCTGGATTGCGCTCACGGCCAGGGAGTAGTTCATCGCGATTTAAAACCGGCCAACATTCTGCTAACGGAAGAGGGACACGCCAAAATTGCAGACTTTGGTATAGCCAAACTGAATCTTGCCAACCACACTTTGGCCGGTCGGGCCTTAGGAACTCCTGCTTATATGTCGCCGGAGCAACTGAATGGCGAGGCCGTGGACGGCCGCTCGGACTTGTTTTCTTTAGGCGTGGTTCTATACACGATCCTGACGGGTTACAGACCATTTCAGGGAAATAGTGCCCTCACGGTTTCCTACAAAGTAGTTAACCGCGACCCTATCCCCGCGACAGTGTTAGACACCGAATTGCCGCAGGCACTTGACTACATCATTTCTCGAGCCATGGCAAAAGATCCGGCACAGCGCTATCAGCGCGGCATGGAAATGGCTTTGGATATCCAAGATCTGCGCGAAGGGCGCGAGCTGTGGAGTAAGGCAAAACAACCGGGTTCAACACCGACCGGCACGCCTACAGTCCTAGGGGAGAAGGAGAGGCAGTCGGCGACAGCAAGGATCGTTACAGTAGGAAAAGCTCGGTCATCCCGGCGCGTGCAATCGCCGCAAAACCGGGCGGCGGAAAAACTGATGACTAACATGAGGAAGAAATCCCTCATCGGTATCGTGTTCTTGATGGGGCTGTTACTCTTCGGCCTTCGCGTCGCCCACATAGATTCTCCCAAAGCAGCGTCGGCTCGAAGCGGCCAGGAAAAAAACATTGCGGCGCCGTCTCAATTCGGAGAGGCGATGGACGGCAAGTCCGCGGCGGTGGCGCCGGCGACGGTTCCGTCCGCAACAGGTCCCAGTCGCGATACTCCAACCCCTAAAGCATTGCAGTCGATCGCCCCAAAACCAAGGAAGACCCTCATTGTCCCTCCGGCGGCCAAAGCAGTGCTAGTCGCCACCAGTTCAGCTGCAGCGCCTGCGGCCACAATACCTGCCACACTGGGCATCGAGGTAGATCACAAATTCGCCGAGGCGCAACTATCCATATGGGTAGATGACCGGTTGAGCTATACCCACACTCTGGAAGGAACTGACAAGAAACGTTTGGTAGTGTTCCATCATGTTCAAGGCCACGAAATTCACTCCATGCAGATTCAGCCAGGAAATCATCATCTGCGCGTTCAAGTCACATCCGAGTCGCAATCCTCCAACCAGTCGGTGACGGGAGCTTTCGCCAGCGGTACCGAAAAACTGCTGCGGATTTACTTCGACAAGCGCGGAGAGATGAACTTGAACCTCGAGTAACCCTACATTCCTGCTCATCTCGTAGGAACTAGCTTTTTGGTCCCTGACTTCCAGTTCGTTCACTATTTGCAGCAGGTTCGGAACCGTTGACGTCACCTTTTCCGCCCGGGCACGCTTGGACCCTGAGTTGACGTTACCCTTCAAAGTCACGACACCATTCTTGACGTCGTAGCGAACGCCTTTGTGAAGACCGTTTTGAATAAGAGTAGCATCAACATTTTTATCAATCGCCTTGTCGAGATCTGTGTTCGCCGTACGCGCGTCGTTTTCCGCGCCCGGGGGGAAGCACCGCAATCTCGTCTGCGACGACCTGCCCTCCTGCCATCGAATTCGCAATCGAGTCGGCTTTGGCTTTGTCTCCGTCGGTAGCCACCTTGCCGGTCAGAGTGACTACTCCCTGGTCACGGTCTTGAGCAACTGAAATATTGTGGAGGCCAGCTTGATCCATCGATTTGCGAATGCTGTCGGCGACGTCAGGGGATTTGGTCTCTGTTCGGGAACAGCCAAAAAGACAAAAGGACCGCTAACATCATGGCTCCCCACAGGCCAAGCTGCATTTTTTCACGACTCTCCCTCCGTGACGGCAGGGATGAGACGAGCTTTAATGCTCGAGGGTTGTTCGGCGCTTCCCCAGAACTACCGAGCGTGAGAAACCAAACGTGGTTCAAGCAGCTTCTCCCGAGGGAGATTCCGTGTTCACCGTTTCCGGCTTGCCCTGCGACGGCCGATGTATTTCCTGTCGCATCGTCGGCCGTTGTTTGTCGGGGAAATCGGACAGCTCGATGGATCTTCCCGTCCGCGCTGATTCATAAATGGCACGGACAATGCGAACATCCGCCAATCCTTCCGTCCCGGAGGGCTCCGGTTCCTTGTCTTGCAGAATGCAGTCAGAGAAATAAACTATCTCGGCGGCAAACTGATCGCGTTTGGGAAACCTCTTACTGCTCGACTTTCCGCCCTTGATGATCTGAAGTTTTATTCCAGAAGCGTATTCGTACGCGGGATCTGCAGTAAGTACACCCTTCGTTCCGACCAATGTGTAGCGACTGATGTCGGCGGCGCCAAAGCTGCAGGTGAAACTAGCCAGCCTTTCGTCCGGAAAGCGCATGACGACAGACGTCATCTCGTCGACTTTTTGGAACCGGGGCTCCCGGTTACTTGCGCTGCACGCCAAGACCGATGCAGGCTCAGCTCGAAACAGATAACGGGCGGCATTGATGCAATAAACGCCCATATCATAGACGGGCCCGCCTCCCTTCTCCACGGGTTCGGTAACGCGGATATTGTTCTCCACTACCTGTTGAGCAAAATCCGAACTGAAGAATCGAGGATCTCCCAGCTCGCCGCTTTGCGCCAGCTGCGCCGCCTCCAGGTTGCCCTTCTCAAAATGCAGGCGATAGGCAATCATCAATTTGACGCCGTTAGCCTCGGCGGCCTCAATCATCGATTCGCACTCTTCTTCCGTGACTGCCATGGGCTTCTCGCAAAGAACGTGAACCCCAGCTTTCGCCGCCCGTACGGCGTAATCCCGATGCAGATGATTGGGCACGACTATGTAAACGGCGTCGACTAGGGAAAGGGCTTGTTCATACTCGTCGTACGTATATACATGTTCGACGCGATACTTCTTGCCTAACTTACGTCGCTTTTCCGCGTCGCTGGAGACGATTGCTACCAACTCAGAATTTTGTGCAGCTCTAAAGGCGGGTAGGACAGCGACCTGCGACAAGTGGCCCAATCCCACAACCGCGTATCGTATTTTTCGTTCCGGATTGTTTTGAGCGCTCATAACTTATTCTTCTCTCGTTTCGTTGGGTTCGTTGATGTTCTTGCGAGAGCAACGCTTTTATAAGCTTTTTCTCTCACAGCAATGTGGCGATTTTGGTGAGATCGAGCACGAACTGTTGCATTTGGGCTTGTCTGGCATCGGAATCGGGTGCGCGCAATATCGATGATGGGTGAACCGTCGCCAGGACCTTGGGAGCCAGCGTAGATTCGACTAACTGCCCACGTTGACGAGTTACGCTAAAATCCCGGCCCAACAGCGCCTGAGCAGCGGTCGCCCCTAGACAGACCAGGACTTCCGGCTTCACTGATTGCAGCTCAGCATCAAGCCAGGGACGGCAGGCATTTATCTCAGAGGAACCAGGCTTCTTGTGAATGCGTCGCTTGCCACGCGAGGCTGGAGACCATTTGAAATGCTTCACCACATTCGTAACGTAAACTTCAGAGCGATCGATGCCGGCCTGGTGCAGTGCCTCGTCCAGAACTTTCCCCGCTGGTCCAACGAAGGGATGGCCCGCCAAATCTTCCTGATCTCCCGGCTGTTCTCCCACAAACACAATCTTGGCCCGCAGCGGACCTTCTCCGAAAACTGTTTGGGTGGCATTTTTCCAGAGATCGCAGGCCCGACAATCGCGGGCCGCGCGTCGCAGGCCGGGGAGCGAACGTTGTTCCAGTTTCTGCGGCACACTGGTCAGACTTGGAGTGTTGTGAATGGGCTTAATCCGCTTCTGATTGGACGAACTCTTCATGGGGGGCACATTAACTTTGGCCGGCAGCGACCATGGTCTAAACATAGGTTGGACCATCCCGCCCCGGCATCCGGTAGCCACTGTAATGGCTTAACGAAATGCCTTAGCCGCCAAACGTAAGGCCGCCGGATTTCGTTCGCTTTTGGGCCCGATGAAATCCAGTAGCGAAATCTAGCGGCGATTGGCCACTGGTTTTCGATCCACCGCAGAACGCAGAGTGTGAGTGAGAACATTGGGACGGTGGGCACGCATTCGTCGACAAAACATCTCGCGAAGCTGCCATACTGATAAAGCGACCAGGAACCAGGCCAGGGTACCCATCACGAGCGCGGTCGCGGTTTTCCACTCGCGCATTCTCAACCAAACCACCAAAGCGAATGTAACCAGACCAAGCCCTCCCATGGCGGCTCCCGCGACGTCTACGGCTGCGGCCGCTCTGCCGCGCTCCGCGCCTTCATGCCCAGCGCGCTCTTTTTTCTGTTGTTCACGTTTTTTTATGAGCGTGGCGGTCGCAGGAATGATGGCGGGAAATGCCAGAAAGAGCCCGCCGATTTCAGGACCAAACCGCTTCGCAGCCAGTCCCGCCAATGCTGTGATGGCACCGCCCATGAAGAAACGAAACACAAATTCGTGCCATTTCGTGCTTTTCAGGGCGGCGGAATCTACTTTAATCTTCACTCGTTACCTCAAAAAGCCATACCACAACCCAAAAGCGCAAGCGAACCAGATCCCGAGTCCCAGGGTGGTGGCTGACAGGACTTGCATCCGTCGCCGAATCATCAGCCGACTTATGATGGTGGCGTAGACCACAAATGCAATCGCGCCCAGGATCATTGACCTGGATTCAAGGCTCGCGTACGCCTTCCCTTCTTTCATAACCGTGAGCACCAGGGTGGCCAGGGAAACCGAAGGGGCCGCCCCAAAAAGTCCTGCAAAGCTTTTGGGCTTTAGCAATTCGCCGAGCATGGCGAAGCCTGAAACGGCCACCCCTCCAATCATTATTCTCAAGAGAATATCTTTCACAAATTCCTTCCGCCTTACGTTCCCGCCACCTGACTCTTCCCCGGAACTCCGAGTCGCTTCTGCAGCCATTAAAAAATGCGGGGAGTCGGGATCGACTCCCCGCTATCGACCGTCGGACATCGATTAAGCGGCTCTGCGCGATTTCCGTTTTTCCTTAGGTTGTTCTTCTTCCTCGGCTTCCGAATCCCCTTGCTGGGCTTCGACGTTGATTTCCTTTGCTAATTCAGTCAGCTTCTCGTCAGTTTCCTTCTCTTCCTCCAAGGTCTCCCTGAGGAGGGATGCTTGCTCCGACTCGCCAAGAAGCTCGGCATAGGCGATGACCGTACCGTAACCAGCGATTTCATAGTGCTCCACGCGTTGAGCGGCAGAGATCAGCGCGGCGTCCATCATGGCATCTGCAAAGTCTTCTCCCATGATCTCCGCACCCTCTTTCACCAAACCTTCCATTCCTAAACATTTCTTGCCCGTGCCCTTTTCCCCCAAGGTTTCGAATATCTGTTGCAGACGTTCAACGTGCCCTCGGGTTTGCTCCAGGTGCTCCTCAAATCCCTGGCGCAATTCATCGGACGATGCTGCCTTAGCCATCTTCGGCAACGCCTTGGTAAGCTGGTTCTCAGCACTGAACAAGTCTTTTAGTTCTTCCACATACAGTTCCTTCAGAGAATTCTTAGTCATGGTTCTCCTCGTTATCTAAGATTTGCCCCGGACGGCGGCTCAATTTATGTTCCGTTAGTTGCAAAACAGGGGTGAGCGGGATGGTTAAGATCAAGAAGGGAACTAGAGTTTGAAACTTTCTAACCCCGGGCTGACCACCTGACGCTGAAATCATAGCCCGCTCTCCGCGAGCTCAGCGTCAGCTGACGCTAAGCTCGCGAGCTGGGCGGGTGGGGACTACGCCGCGGCTTTATCTTCGAACTTGATCAGGACCTTGGTGTATCCGTCGATCCGCTTATCGAACTTATCGTAAGCATCGGGAGCCTCTTCGATACTAATACGATGGCTGACGATCTGACTGGGCTTGGCCCGGCCATTCACGATGAGATCGCGAAGGTATTCGTTGTATTTTTTGACCGGAGCTTGTCCGCTCCCCATACTGATTCCCTTGTCGAAATAATCGGCAAGCGGGAAGGGAAAGACTCCTTTTTTGGCGGCATCATTCTTGGCGCCGGGATCGGGCGCAATATAGACGCCAATCATCCCGATGCTTCCGGTAGGGTTCACCACGCGCACACAGTTGTCCAGCACCTGAGTAGGTTTCTCTTTGTCTGGACGTTCGTCGTCGCGCGCCTGGTAGCCGACAGCATCAATGGCGCAATCGACGCCTTTCATCTTCTCCTCGCCCGGGCGCAGGCTCTCCTGAATTCCGCGGTTCTTTTTTCGGAGCTTGAAGATTTGCTCCACGGGATCCCCCTTTGAGAAGTCGATCGGCACAGCTCCCAGCTCCTTGGCCTTTTGCAGGCGCTCGGGAATGCTGTCCACAACGTAAACTTCGGAGGCACCTTTGAGCAGAGAACAGTATGCCGAGAGTAGACCAACTGGACCCGCCCCGAATACCGCCACGGTCTTGCCCGCGCTCACACCGGCCAACTCGGTTGCGTGATAGGCGGTGGGAAACACATCGGACAGCAAAAGAAAATCATCTTCCCACTCATCCCCTGGCTTTCCTGGGAGTTTCAAGCAGTTGAAATCCGCATGAGGGACCAGGACGAATTCCGCCTGTCCGCCTTTATATGGGCCCATCCCGGCGTAGCCGTATGCTGCATGCGGTTCATCAGGGTTCATTACCAGGCACGCTTCGGTATGGCCCCGGTTGCAGTTAAAGCAGTAACCGCACGCGACGTTGAACGGAAGCACTACCCTATCGCCTTTCTTGATGCTTTGAACGGCTTCTCCGACTTCGTCGATCACCCCCATAATTTCGTGCCCGACCACGGCACCTTCCTGAAGGGGAGTTCTGCCGTCGTACATGTGCAGGTCGCTACCGCAGATGCCTGTCGTCGTGACTTTGAGGATCGCATCAGTGGGCGAGTTGATTTTTGGTTTTGCTTCGTTGGACACGGACATTTGCCGCACGCCCTTATAAGTAACCGCCTTCATTTTCATTGAAGCCTCCAGAAATTTAGGGAAAATAATTCGCGAAAGACCAGACTGACTGTCTTGGAGAACAGACCGCGTGTCTTGCGGGCCAGATGTTGCAAGTATGCCCCGTTTCACGCTGGGCGGAAATCGGGTTTAGTATGTAAATTTTCTTTATTCCGAATGATTTCTTGGAAATTCTTAGTGCCATCACCCGGCAAGGCTGATCCTTTCGCAATTGCGAGGCTGTACCCTAGGGTGAAGTCTGCATGATTTTCGCCGCCGCTAATAGGCGGTCAAATTCACTTCATCCAACCATACGTTGTAGGGGTCTGCGTTAGAATCTAAGTCCATCTGAAACGCAGTATCAATCTCTTCTAAATCCCATCCCTGCTGATTATTGTAGTAAGTGTCGACGCCGTAAACCTGACCGTTAACGGCTAGGGAAATGTAGTGCACCTGACTTCCGACGCGCTCGACGTTCCAGGTCAAATGGTTCCATGTGTTCGCTGGAAAGGGATCACAGGGGACGGTGGTTTCCCGCCACGTCGAGTTCGCGTCGTCCCAAATGTCCCACATCCCTGGTGTCTCGCCTTTGAAGTTGCACTCAGAACCCCATGTCCAGCGTTGCGGCGTGCCGACTCCGGTGTCGTCATAAGCCTGATTGAGATCAAACTCCAGGGCCTGCGGGCTCTCGGGATGGTCAATCCAGAAATACAGGTCGTAGGTGAAATGGCTGACGTTATTCCCTCCAGCAATAGGATTGAAGTACAGGATGTTCGAATATCCGGTTGGCCCGCTAATGCTGAACTCGGCTGATTTGCCATCCATCGAGGGAGTGGATTGGCCCTCTGTCATTGTCGCAACAGCGGTACCCAGTCCCGCGGCACAGAGTTGTCCGGCACGTTGAGATCCCGGGGGGAAGTCCGCGGAACACGATTGCCATCCCGGCATATTTTGGATGCCGCTGATGACTGTCTGCGACTGAGACGTCACCGTAACGCTTATAGGGATAGCCGAGACGTAACCACTGGAGTCTTCGGCCATCACTACCATGGTGTGTTGACCCGGTGCGACGAAGATTTGCGTGTTGATCGAATTCGAAGAGGTGTAATAGACGGATACGTTATCGACATACACGCGCATGAAAAAAATGGGGTTCTTCGGAGTCGCTGAAGCCACCAAATTGATGGGAGAAGTCACGGTTGAAGCTGCAGTCGGGTTCGAAACGGTTAACGGAAAATCGTTCGACCCGCTTCCCCAGGCCGAATTCGCTGGGTCCTGCGCGATCGGCGCCGGAAGCGTACTGTTGCTGGGGGACCACGTAATTGGTACGGGGGCGGTTGAAGGGTAAGAAGGCTGCGACGGGGTCGGAGTTGGTGCGGGGGTCGTCGGAGTTGGGGTGCCAGGCGTGCCGCATCCGAATACCACCAAGCTTAAGGCAAATAAGAGCAACGTTTCTGGAATCGATCCGACGCTACGCCCGGCAAATACTGCTCGCATTCCCAAACCTCCAGGATCCGAAAAAAGGTGGCCAACGCAGGAAGTCCAGGATCGGGAGCGGCGAACAACAGGCACCATACGTGTAGGCCCTCAAACTATGACCGCCCGGGAATTGTTCCTGCAATACGGCCATCACCGTAAGGGGTAGCGAGGCCTAACCCCAATTCCGTAGAGCCGGGCTCGCGCAGAAATTTTCTACGCGAGATCTTTTTCTCTGCCTACGGAAACTTGGGGATTTTGCTTTATCGGGTTCTCAAGGGAAACTG
>DATNKA010000134.1:0-4257 GCA_035603655.1 Candidatus Acidiferrales bacterium
CCCGCCGATGGCGCGCTGGCGTGTCCCATTCCACTCAAGCTGCTGGCGGCAGGCCCTTCGCCGTAGCTACGTCCGCCTTGACGAGAAGAAGTCGCCGAAAACTGAGGTACCGCATGCAGTTGTACCGATCCCGTCTTCGCCACCTGCCCGTCCAAATGATGCAGATTGTCCAACGATCCCCGCGGAATTCCTATCCCCGCCGATCCCCGATTCACGACGAGGCTGGTCGCAACAGTCCTGGTCACAGTCGGTCCGCCCTTGCCTACGACCACCGTGCTCACCGTGCCCTCAGGAGCCACGGGAGCTTGAAACCCGGCTGCCGCCCCCACATAGTGAACTCCGCCGTGCCAACTATTAAATCCGCCTGGCTGCCAGCCCCAGCCAAAGCCGGGCGCATAAACCCAGTTTCCGTAGTGGTACGGCATCCAGCCCCAGGGATATGCCGAAGCCCACATATATCCCATGCCCGGATACCACGACCATGCGCCGTCCATAAACGGATTCCAACCAACGCCTGCAAAATACGGCTGCCACAGCGAGCCGTAGCCGGAAAAATTGGTAAATCCGCCGTAGTAATTTAGATCGCTAAACCCGTAACCATAGGGCGTGGAATTATTCTTCGCATACTGGTCGTGGTATCCAACCGATTGTTTGTCCCACTCGTCGTAAACATCCGCCTCAAAATTCTTGGCGACTGAGGAACGGTCGCTGTCGTTCACGTCAAAGCTGACCATCTTCTTCTTGTCCACCTTGACTGTGCCGGTCGGAGCGATCACCGCCAAGTCATTCTTGAAACTCGCAATCTGTGCAGCGTCCGACGAGACTGCCACGCGGAAGTGGGCAGGCTGTGTCAGTTCCACCTTCTCCTGCGAAAAGATCAGCGTGAACTTATCCCCGCTTTTCCCCAACCAGTTCACATAGGCTCGGCCCTCTGTAAGGTTCACCGTGGAAAGGCGCTTTCCCTCGTCACTCAAAGCCAGGGTGCTGAACGCGAGTGTTGTATTAGGAGTTACCCTCAACGTGCTGCCATCCTCAAACTCAATCTCGGCGCGCCCATTCGCGCGCGTGCGCAATTGCGTTCCTTGTGTGATCGGAAGATTGAGAAAGGCATTCTCAAAACCCAATCCCGCATTCTTGTCGATTTGGACCCCGCCCTGCACATCGCTCAAGCGAACGATGCGCGCCTGCGATTCAGCGGCGGCCGGCAGCGCCAAAAGCGCGCAGCCAAAAGCCGTCAATACCATCCCGTGAAATCGTAGCTTCGACATAGAGCCCCCAAGTACTGGATGCTTACCCGCCCATTAAACCACGGTTTTGTCCTTGGCGTGTCATACAGATATTCAGAGACCGCTGGCGGGCAAAGTCATTACTGTCCTGTCGCGCGCCCGGGCTGCCGGCACGGAATCCGGCGGTCTGGGTGGTCATAGGGCAGGAAAGCGCAGGGGACCTGATCAGCCCCGGCACCGCGAGCTTTCCGGCCAGTCACTAATGCCCGTTCGCGGCGCCACTACCCAACTCGATCAATGCCTTGGCCCTTGCTCTCACTCCGTTCATCACTGAGGTGTCCTCAACAATCGCTTGCAATACCGGCTCTAATCCCTGGATCTCGCTCAACTGGTTATTCCTGGCCTGCATTTCCATGCGCTTCAATTCCTCATCCAGAGCCAACTTCTGATAACGGTGGTAGTAAGCGAGCCGCCGCCCGTAATCGAGCGTGCCCGCCATATTTTGAAACGCCTCGGTCAGCTGACGGACAGGCTCCAGACTCGAATAGTTGTACCGCGCCGTAAAGGATTTCGTCCCGTCCTGATAGCTCAGGATTTTCGTTCCGGTAAAAGCCAACTTCTGATTCCCCGAATCAATCTTGCCAGAAAAATATTTTGCCTGTTTCGCCCACCCGAAAATTCGCTCGCGATTCACCGCCGAAACGTTGAATTCCGTCCGGTAACTCTGCTCTTCGGAATCTTCCTGAACCTTTCCTACGCATTCATAGCTTGCGTGACCAGCCGTATCGACTGCGATCGAGTAGTGCGAGGGATCTGACTGGGGAAAGTCCATCGTAAAGGTTACTTGGGCAGCGGAGGCTGAACCGGATGGCAGTTGTGACACCGCCAAGCCGGACATTCCCAGCGCGAGCAGCACCGCACTAGCGACCGTTCGCCTCTGGCAAGGCACAAAGACTCGAATAAGGAAAGCTCGAACCATCAGCGCGCCGCAGCCCTCTGCCGCTCCAACGTCCCCGCGGTATGCAGATGGCAGATCGCGATGGCCAGAGCGTCCGACGCATCCATCGGCTTCGGTGCCTCCGTCAGGTTCAGCAACCGCGTCACCATGTCTTGCACCTGCTGCTTCTCCGCCCGCCCATATCCCACCACAGCCGCCTTGATCGTCAGCGGAGAATACTCCGCCACGTCCAGTCCGGCCGCCGCCGCCGCCAGCATTGCCACGCCACGGACCTGCCCCAATAACAACGCCGATTTCACATTCAGCGCGTAAAAAATTCCTTCAATCGCCACTTCATCGGGACGATGCTGCACAATCAACGCCCCCAGTCCGTCATAGATTCGCGACAGCCTCTGCGGCAGCGGGTCCCGGAGCGAAAGCTTGATGGCCCCGCACGTCAGGCAAACCAACCCCCCGCCGGAATCCATCTCCACCACTCCGTAGCCGGTGAATGCCCCGCCGCAGTCGATGCCCAGAACTCGCATGCAGGAAGTGTACCGCACTTGACAGACCTCGCTATTTTCTCCGACGGTTACTCCATCAGACGAATTTTTATTTCATCAGTCCAATGGCTAGGAAGAGTTAATGAAATCCGTCATATTCATTCTCGTGACCGCCAGCGCATTGTGCTGCCGCGCCCAGCACTCCAAAACCGATCCCACCATGGTCAAGTTCTTCGCCGGAAACTGGAGTTGTACCGGCGAATTCGCCAGCGGCAAGAAGATTGAAGCCGACGTCAGCTTCACTCCCGAACTCGATGGCAAGTGGCTTCTCTACCGTCACCATGACCGGCCACCTGGTCCGTTCCAGGCTTTGGCACTCTGGGGAGTTGATCAGCCGAGCGGGAGTCTAGTGGCCGTGATGGAAGACAATTTTGGCAATGCGCGGCTGTTCACGAGCAATGGATGGAAGAATGGATCAATAACTTTCGCCCGGGCGGCGATGCTCGATCAGAAGATCAGCCAGGAGCGGTTCCGATACGATCGCCAGTCAGAACATTCTTTCAAGATGAGCTATGAAAGATCAATCGATGGCCAGTGGAAATTGGGCGATTTCATGGTATGCACGCGTAACTAGATCAGCAGCATCGCGGCCGGCGAGCGTAGCCATTTTCACACTCCCGCCTAAATGCGGCATAAGCCTCTCGAGATGACACCATTCCTGCGCGATTCAGATATCGCGCATAAGCGGCTTCATCGAAAACTTCCTTCAGCACCTCCGAAAAAGCACCGAATATGCCCGCCGCGCCTCTCCGGACCTGTTTGAGTAAAGCCTTCATCCCCGTTCCTCCACCAACCGCGTCTTTACAAATGGAGATTCTTTCACCGGCGCTTCTCTCGTCCCCTTCAGAATTCCCATCCATTGCCTTGCGGATTCCACCAGCACCAACGTCACCATCACCACGAGCACGCCCGTCACCGCCGCATCCAGCCGGTTGTTGAAGATCACTCGTGCGGTCGAGCTCGTCATCGGACCCGCATTCAACACCCGCGCCTGCGCGAGAAATCCCACTCGCGGATTCGCATCGAACATCTTGTGCCACGACGCCGTGAACGTTGCCGCAACCAACCATACGAGGGGCACAAGCGTCACCGCCGCATACTTCGCGCGATGCAGTTTGATGATGATTGTCGTGGCCACGCACAGCGCCACCGTCGCCAGCAGCTGGTTGGAAATTCCAAACAGCGGCCACAAAGAATTAATCCCACCCAGCGGATCCTTCACGCCTTGCCACAAGAAATATCCCCAGGCACCCACGATCAGCGCACTGGTCCCCAGTATCGATGGATACCAACTTGTCCGCCCCCATGGTTTGTAGACATGTCCGAGCGCGTCCTGCACCATGAAGCGGGCCACCCGGGTCCCGGCATCAAGGATGGTCAAGATGAACAGCGCCTCAAACATGATGGCGAAGTGGTACCACAGCGCCATCAAAGTTTCGCCGCCCAGGCTGTGGGAGAAAATGTGCGCCATTCCTACCGCAAATGCCGGAGCTCCGCCAGTACGGTTGTAAAGCGTCTGTTCGCCAACTGC
>DATNKA010000135.1:0-3031 GCA_035603655.1 Candidatus Acidiferrales bacterium
CGCGAATGCATTTGCCCTGCACGACGCCGTTGGTACCTGGAGTCCACGCCTTGGGATAGGCGAGCAACGTAACCACGTCGGGCGAGGTCATGCGGACATTGACGTACTGGTTGGCCCAGCCGCGGCCGAACGGTCCCCAAGACTCAAGGTGCGCGTTGGAGAGTCCCATGGCAGTGAGTTGATCGCGCGTCCATTCGTTGGCGCGCTTCATGTTGGGGGATCCAGTGAGGCGCTCGCCAATGGTATCCATCAATCCCGTGGCGTAGTCCATCACTTTGGAGTCGTGGAATCCTTCGTAGCGGATGCGGCCCATGGTTTCAAGATCTACTTTTTCCTGGGACCACAAGTTCGCAACCGGTGAGACCACAAACAGCAGGCACACCAGCGGAACGAATTTCTTCATGAAGAAGCTCCTGAGGGAAAGATTAAACGGGCGATTATACAGGGTGGATATGAGGGGCGGCGCAGCGCAATTTGTAAAGTTACTTCAAGCCGGGGAAAGTGGAGATGCTCCGTAGACATGCTCTTATATTTCATTCTTTCTTCCGCGAGCTCTCTGAAGGTGATGTGGAACTCTTCTCCGCGGAGGTTTTCTCCTTGCCCCCAGCCGAAGGCTTTGCATTTTCGTCGTCAGTGTTTCTTGGCGTGTATTTCGCGATGGGGGGAACGCGGGACGCTTTCCGGCACACATTTCACAACCGTGTGTGCTTGGCGTGCGGAAGAATGTTTTCAGCGCAAGAGTGGCAGAGGACATCGATTCGTCGCATAGCCAGTTATTTTTTCCGCGCCGTCGCTGCAGAAGACGATTTTCTTCTGCGGCTCGAGCGCAACAACCCCCGATTTGCAGGCCCTCGGGGATGTCGCGGTAGATCTCGGGATCCTGAAAGGAAGGCATGGGGCTGCGGCAATTTGGGTCCTGGTATGTTCATCGGCGGGGATGCTTTGCGACTTAAGGGACCGGCTTAAAGAACAAGGACTCGAACCTGCAGGGTCACACCGGCCTAAGGCTGGAGTTTGAAGAGTTTCGCCGCGTGGCACTTCGGGGCAGCAAATAGCACGAGAGAGCCATTGCAATAAATCAGGGGACGTGTACATTCATGGGCGAGCAGTTCTGGGGGAGGGCTGCCCGGGCGCCCTGATCTCGCAAGAGGTCAGGGCGCTCGTCATTTGGGGGAAACACGGTCTCAAGGGTTAGCATGGCCGCTGAAACCCTTCGGACCAGTACCCCGGTTTTGAAAGGGCGCGGCCTCTAGCCGCGCCGTGAGCACCGCAAGATCAGCAGCGGTTTTCAGCCGCCAAGGTGGCATTTGGTTAGAGATGAGTTTTTCAGCAGCTCGTTAGATTAGCTTAGATTCGTTAGAACTCAGGTACGCCTATCCCAAGAGCCAAGACCTGAGAAGGATCAGCTCAAATCAGTTCGTCGAGATCGTGAAGTTGACCGTGATCTTGGCCTGAGTTTCAACTGCCTCGCTGCCCTGAAGGTGTGGTTTGAAGTGCCATTGCCGGACTGCGTCCTGGGCCGCGGACGCCAAAATGTGAGGCCCGCTTACGACCCGGAGATTCTGAATGATTCCATCCTTGCCGATCAAGGCCTGCAGGATCACCGAGCCTTGCACTTTCATCTGTCGCGCGAGGAGCGGATAGTTGGGCTTGACTGGGATGGTGACAAGGGCCGAGGCATCGGGGGACATCTGCACATGCTCAGCGGCATTACTGGTGACATTTGCGGCGCTATCGACATCGCGTGTAGTGGCCGCTTCCGACGTGGAACGGGGAGGTGAACCGGGCTGCAAATCCACGCGCACTGAACTGCTACCCGGCCGGATTACGCGATGCGTATCACCCGCAACCACCTCGACTTCGAGCGGGGGCAGGACGGTGCGGCTGGTGGTTGCTGCGTCCGGGGGTGGGGTAGGGGCGGCAGCGCCGGTTGTGCTCGCACTCTCCGTTTTCGACGGAGCGTGGAGAACTTTGTGATTTGGTTTTGTGGTTGCCAGTTTCGCGACTGGCGCTAATTCTCGGGGTGAGTTGGCGATCGGCGAGCCGTCGACGGGCTGAGCGTCATCTGCCTCATCTGGAGAATCCGGGAACCAGAAATCGCGGTCATGCCACAACACGATGCCGAGCGCCAGCAAGAGCAGGCAGAGCGACCCCACCATCAAGCCGCGCTGGCGGCGGTCGGCGCTCTCACGGCTCAAACCTCCGCGCCGCTGCGCCACTAATGTGCGTTCGGGTTCTGGCACAATCGTACTAAGGTCTGCCATCAGGATCCTGTGCGTCCGTTTCGGGGCGGTGATTCGAACTACTCAACCAGGCCCGCTCCCGGGGGGCAAACTGCCCCGCTAGTATGCCTCGAAAACGTTCCAAAGGCTAGTAAAAGTTGCGGTGTGGCTGGATTCCGGAGCTATGATTCTCGAACCCCGGCCAGGCGCGAAACTTTCGCCTAGTCTGGCGAATCCCATGGGCTGGGGACCTAGGGGAAGACTTAAAGGCCGATCATGAAGAAAGCTGATCCTAATGACGACGCAGGCATAATGAGCCCAAAAATCATCCGGAAGACGGATGAAAGGAAATTCCGGCAAGTGAGCCGGCGCGAGTTGCTCAAGCTGACGCCCCTGCTGGCTTTGGGTGCGTTCGCCATTCCCAAGTGGCAGGAAGGCTTGCTGAAGAAGGGGCTGGGCTTCAGTGACTGGGCCTCGGCGCGGCTGTTTCGCACCGGCCATCTTGCTACGACCTTCGATAATGCGGAGCTGACGCCGCCTCCCAAGTTTCCCATCAATGGATATGACGTGGACGATCCGGGCGTCGATCTCGAGAACTGGACGCTCACCGTCGGCGGCGCGGTGCAGAAGCCGGGCGAATACAAATTGGCGCAGTTTCAGGCGCTGCCACGCGTCCGGCAGAACACGCGCCACGTCTGCGTGGAAGGCTGGGATGTGATTGGACGCTTCGGCGGCGTGCGGCTCTCCGATTTTCTTCAGATCGTCGGGGCGGATCCGACGGCGCGCTTCATAACAGTGAACTGCACCGA
>DATNKA010000136.1:0-9000 GCA_035603655.1 Candidatus Acidiferrales bacterium
GATAACAAATGCGGGCACGGGTGCTTCCTATTCGCCCTAACGGCTCTTTGAGATGGCATTATGGAAAGCTACAATCGTCCATATGGCTCGGGGCTGGGAAAGCAAGTCCGTCGAAGCGCAGCAGGAAGAGGCCGCCGATAAGAGTCTCTCCGGGAAGCCGCGACTGACACGGGAAGAAGCGAACCGAATCCGCGAAACAGAGAGCCTTCGCCTAGCGCTCAGAAACATCATTGATCAGCTCGGGCGGAGCCGGAACTCCCAGCACCGTGAGATGCTGGAACATGCCAAAACCGACCTGGAGAGAAGGATCGAAGAGCTGAGCGCATAAAGGTTCGACCATCACACCAGTTGGTCCAAGGGTGCGTTCAGAAGACCACGTTTTTCCTTTCCTTCAACGCCAGAACGCTGCACCACGATACGCACCATCCGCCGATGCTGGTCCGGTTTCACTCTCAGCCCGCTGGGGTAAACCTTTCGTAACACTGACGTATAATTAATCCTTCCATGAAAGCCTACGTTTATGTTTCGCTCAAGAAGAGCGTTCTCGATCCTCAAGGAAAGACCATTCATGGCGCACTCACCAGGATGGGTTACAAAGGCCTGGAAGAGGTCCGCCAGGGAAAATATTTCGAGCTTACACTCGATGGCGGGCTAAGCCGCGAGCAGGCGCAAACCGAAGTCGAGCGTATTGCTCGCGAAGTACTTACAAATCCCGTCATTGAAGAGTTCCGCTGCTCCCTCGCAGACTGAATTCATGGAGTTCCCGCATGTGTGGAATTGTTGGCTATGTCGGCAAAAAGGAAGTAGTTCCGATCATTATCGAGGGTCTGCGGCGGCTTGAGTACCGCGGCTACGACTCGGCCGGAATCGCCGTCGCCGGCAACGGGGACAAGCTGCAGCTGCGGCGCGCGGAAGGCAAATTGCGTAACCTTGAAGAAGTCATCCGCCTCAAGCCGCTTGAGGGAAGCTACGGCATTGGCCACACGCGCTGGGCCACTCATGGACGTCCCACCGAAGAAAATGCTCACCCCCATCGCGACTGCACCGGCAAGATCGTGGTCGTCCATAACGGTATCGTCGAAAACTATCTCAGCCTGAAGAAAAAGCTGATCGAAGAAGGGCACACGTTTTCCACGGAGACTGATACCGAAGTCATCGCCCATCTGATCGAAAAGCATCTTTTCAAACCCGGGAACGGTCATCGTCTCGCTTTGGAAGATGCGGTGCGCCGTACCGCGAAAGAACTCAGCGGCGTTTTCGCCTTGGCGGTTATCTCGGTCGATGAGCCCAACAAAATCGTGGCGGCGCGCAACGGCCCGCCACTCGTGATTGGGTTGGGAAATGATGAATACTTTGTGGCCTCCGACGTCCCTGCGATTCTTTATCACACCCGCGATATTTTCTTTCTGGCCGACGGCGACCTTGCCATTGTCACTCCGGTTGGCGTTCAGCTCACGGACTTCGACGGAAAGCCCATCCAGCGCCAGGTTCAGCACGTGACCTGGGATCCGATCATGGCGGAAAAGGCCGGCTTCAAACATTTCATGCTCAAGGAGATTTACGAGCAGCCGCGCGCCATCCGTGAAACCACCTTGGGTCGAGTTTCCCTGGACACCGGTCACATCTTCCTCCACGAGATGCAAATCAGCGAGGCCGAATTCCGCGCCGCGAAAAAGATCAACATCCTAGCTTGCGGCACCAGTTGGCACGCTGGCCAGGCCGGTAAATTCATGATCGAAAGTTTCGCCCGCGTTCCGGTCGAAGTGGATTATGCCAGCGAGTGGCGCTACCGCGATCCCATTGTCGGCGAGAACACCATCACGCTCGTCATCTCGCAGTCGGGCGAAACCGCAGATACCATCGCTGCGCAGCGCGAAGCCAAAGCCAAAGGCTCGCACACGGTCGCTATCTGTAACGTGGTCGGGTCCATGATCACGCGCGAAGCCGCCGGAACAATTTATACTCACGCCGGTCCCGAGATCGGAGTGGCCTCAACCAAGGCCTTTACCTGCCAGCTCACGGCTCTGTATCTTTTCGGGCTCTATTTGGCACAAGTGCGCGGGGCCATGACGGCCGAGCAAATTCGCACCGCCGCGCAGGAATTGACTCTCATCCCAGCCAAAGTGGAAACCATCTTCACTCACGACGAAAAATGTGAAGACTTGGCCAAGCGTTTCCAGCGCGCTCACGACTTCCTTTTTCTCGGCCGCGGCATTCACTATCCCATCGCTCTCGAAGGCGCCTTGAAGTTGAAAGAGATTTCCTACATCCACGCGGAAGGATATCCTGCGGGTGAGATGAAGCATGGTCCCAATGCGCTGATCGATGAGAACCTGCCAGTGGTCGTCATCGCCACCCGAGACCGAAGCGATCCTGACTCGATGCTGCGCTACGAGAAGACGATGTCAAACCTGAAAGAAGTTAAGGCTCGCTCCGGCGTAGTCATCGCGCTCGCCACTGAAGGAGACGAAGAGATCAAAGAAGCCGCCGATCACGTCCTGTATGTCCCCGCCGCGCCAGAAGCGCTCTCGCCGATTCTGGAAATCGTTCCCCTGCAGTTGCTCGCGTATCACATTGCGGTGCGCCGCGGCTGCGACGTGGATCAGCCGAGGAATCTTGCCAAGTCGGTCACGGTGGAGTAGTCGCTGATCCCTCTGATTTCCACCGTCCTACCCTCTGCCCCAACCTCCTGCAACCGAGCACCAATGCCGCGACGGCTGCGCCCCAAACCCCAAACGCCGTATCCACCACCCACCTCGGCGCCGCGCCCACTCTTCGCAACAAGAATGGGAGGAAGTTCCAGGTCGTAATGTGAACGTAATCCCAGGTATCTTGGGTCATGGATTCGTTGTTCAATCCCCACACATCCATCTTGCCTAGGGCGAACGCCGCGATGTTTTTGAAGCGCAACGCGATCACGAACGTGGGATGGCCCACGGTTTCCATCTGATAGATTTCCAGCGGTAACCAGAACGCGAGCGAAGCAAGTTGAATAATCAGATCGACCGCGAGGAGCGCGATTCCCCCGCGCCAGATCCATATCCCAACTTGGCCGCGATATCGCAACAACAAGGGCACCGAGAGCAGCGTTGCCATTTCGACTGATGTCGAAACGTACCGATCGCCCCACGCGAAGTCCCCGGCCCAATAGGTGTACTTCGCATAAAAGCAGATGTAGATGAGCAGAAGAAACAGCGAGGCTAGGCCATACGCGCGGACCTCCGGGGACAAACGCTTCCATAGCATCACTAGTAGCACGAGCGCTAGCACGAGCAGGGGATCGAATAGGAAAATCGACTTCTCCGGCTTAAACAGCGGTCCCAGAACGCCTTCCCAAAAAGGAGTAGACCAGGGAAAATTCGCCGGGAGCGTTGGGTCCTGCAACCGCTGCTCTTTTGCAAACAGCGATACGTACGTATTGGTAAATGATCCAAAACGGTAGAACTGGTAGAGCCGGTCAAGCGCGAAGAAAAAAGCATACACGGGAGCGGCGACCTTGCAATAAGCCACGAACCGCCGCCACAGTTCGAGTCCTCGCATCCGCTCGAACCAGAATACAAGAAGAAGAAAAACACCTCCCGCCACCAGGTCCAGCGCCGTGGTCAGCCTGGTCAGTAAGTTCAGCCCGAGCGCGGCCGAACCGGCGAACAGCGCCCAGTTGCTTCCCGTCCGCAACCACTCATACTGGAAAGAGAATCCGGTCAGCGTCAGAAGCATGATGTAATTGTTTTCCATCATGTTCTGTGTGTAATGCAGATGGGTCGTGCAAAACAGCAGCGCAAGCAGGCCGAGTATTGATTCCTTAAGCGTAAATCGCAACTGCCGGAGCAGACGAAAACCCACCAGCACGGTCAGCACATTTACCACAATGCTGGTGCTGTAACTGACCACGATGCTGCGCACGGCGGGATCGTCACCGTAACCAAGAAAAACGTGCCAATGGCCGATCCATGTGCCGACAAGATCGGCGGGCAGCATCAACAACGATTGGCCGATGCCGTACCAGCTATAGAGTTGCCCACCGCGCCCATGCAAGCCGAACTCAGGATACTCATTGGGGAACACCTGCGGCTCGGAGGTCCAAAGCCAGTGTGTAGTCTGCAGCCGATGCATGGTATCAGCCGTGCCCAACTCACCGGACTGCGTCACAAATGCCAGCAGCCCGGCCACGATACACAACAGCACCAGTGGATCATTTAACCAACGACGGAGGCGCGAGCTCATCGTCTGGATGGTAATACAGGCTTGCCCAAGGCTGGCGGCATCGCGGTTGAATTTATGCTGCGCCTCTAATCCTGGAACGTGTTTCGCTCCGGCGCGGTAGACTGTATCGGGAAAAAATTAATGCCTGTCTGCTCATCGTGTGGAACAGAAGTACCGGTAAGCGGCCGCTTCTGCGCGGCATGCGGAGCGCCCGCCAGCAAAGCGGCGGATGATCTTGCGGCGTTCGAGCTCGCCACGGCAACCTCGCCGCTGCCTCTTCGGCCCGCTTCTCCAACTTCGTTGCGGCCTTCCAGCTCATCACGCCCTTCCAGTTCAACCATCTATTTGAGTGAAGGCCGTTTCCTTCCCGGCCGCCTGTTGGCCAGCCGTTACCGCATTATCGCCCTTCTTGGAAGAGGTGGAATGGGCGAGGTGTATCGCGCCGATGACCTCACGCTAGGCCAGCCTGTAGCGCTCAAGTTTTTGCCCGACGAAGCCGCACGCGACGAAAGCCTAGTGGAACGTTTCAAGAATGAAGTACGAATTGCGCGGCGGGTCTCTCATCCCAACGTTTGCCGCGTCTACGATGTGGGCGACATGGAAGGCCACACCTTCTTCACGATGGAGTATGTGGACGGAGAAGATCTCGCTTCACTTCTGCGCCGCATCGGCCGTCTGCCCGAAGACAAAGCCCTCGACATCGCCCGCCAGCTCTGCGCCGGACTGGCTGCGGCCCATACCAAAGGAGTGCTCCATCGCGACCTCAAACCCGCCAACATTATGCTGGATGGACGGGGGCAAGTTGTAATCACCGACTTCGGTTTGGCTGGAGTCGTCGATCAGATTCAGGGCGCCGAAGTGCGCAGCGGAACTCCGGCCTACATGGCGCCCGAGCAGTTGGCAGGAAAAGAAGTCAGCACACGCAGCGATATTTATTCTCTGGGCCTGGTTTTGTACGAAGTCTTCACCGGCAAACGAGCCTTCTCCGAGAAACCCGCAGAGAAACTACGGACCGGCGACAGAACTCTCAGCCGGCCTTCGACCGTGGTCAAGGATCTTAACCCGGTGATCGAGCGCGTCATTCTCCGTTGCCTGGAGACTGAGCCCTCGGCGCGGCCCGCGACCGTTCTCAGCGTAGCCGCCGCTCTTCCCGGCGGCGATCCGCTGGCGGCTGCGCTGGCGGCGGGGGAAACTCCATCACCGCAGATGGTGGCGGCCTCTGGTGAGACAGTTGGACTGCGACCTCGAACTGCCGTTGCCTGCCTGGTCTCCGTGCTCGTCACTCTCTGTGTGGCCACGTCTCTCGGGATTCACTACAGCGGTCTAAGAAAGATGCGCCTGGAGCTGACTCCGGAAGTGCTCACACAAAAGGCGCGCGAAATCATCGCTGGGCTGGGCTATCCGGAGCATCCGGCCGACAGCGCCTCAGGCCTCGACTACGACAGCGCCTTCCAGGACTACGTAGAGCAGCACGACAAACCGCATCCGGACTGGAACAGCGTGCTCGCCGCCCGTCCTTCGCTGCTTCGCTTCTGGTACCGGCAGAGCCCCGAAGACTTGGTAGCGGAGAGTTTTCGAGACCAGTTGCTCAATCCGGGAATTGTCGTGCCCGACGATCCTCCCACGGTTCTCTCAGGGATGATCAATCTGCAACTCGATCCCCAAGGGCAGCTCATTTATTTTCAGGCCATCCCGCCACAGAAAGAGAACTCAGGCGCCACACCGGCACCGTTTGACTGGAACATTCCGTTCACCGCCGCGGGACTCGATCCGGCGCAGTTTCAGAAGGCCGATCCCATCTGGAACTCTCTGGCTGCTTCCGAAACGCGCATGGCGTGGACTGGAACCTGGCCCGGGAGCAAACGCCCGCTTCGGGTGGAAGCAGTTTCCATGCATGGCAAGCCGGTTTTCTTCTCGCTCATCGGTGACTGGACCAAGCCCGAACGCATGCAAAGTCCGCAGGATTCGACGGGGAAAAAAGTTCGTCAGGTCCTGTTTCTGCTCCTGGTGCTGTCGTTGTTGTTGGGAGCACTCTATATGGCCCGCCGGAATTATCGCCAAGGGCGAGGGGACCGGGATGGCGCTTTCCGATTAGCTTCCGTTATGTTTGCGTTGGAGATGCTGCTGTGGCTGTGCCGGGGCCACTTCGTCGCCAGCTTCGACTTGTTCTTCTTGTTCGTTCTTGCTGTTAGTACCGGACTCTGCATCTCGGGAACGACTTGGATTTTGTATCTCGCGCTCGAACCCTGGGTGCGGCGACGCTGGCCGCAGACGATCATCTCATGGAGCCGCCTCCTCTCGGGACAGTTCCGCGATCCGCTGGTGGGGCGCGACATTTTGTTTGGCGTGATGCTGGGCGCGGTGTGGATTCTTATCATCCGAAGTCAGTTCATCTTCACGCTGCGCATGGGAGCTGCGCCCGAACTCTATCGGACTGACTACTTGATGGGGGGCAGGCAGGCGCTGGGCACGTGGTTGTCGGAAATCCCCAATGCGATTCTGGGAACTCTCTACTTCTTTTTTCTATTGCTGTTTTTGAAAGTCGTGCTCCGCAGAGACTGGCTGGCGGCGGTCGCCTTTGTGGGCATCTTCTCGCTGCGAGCCTATGGTTCGTCGTACTGGACGGTGGAATTGCCGATGTATATCCTGATCTACGCTATCGCCGTGCTGATCGTCTTCCGCTTCGGCCTGGTGCCGCTGACCTGCGCGATCTTCACCGTCAATATGTTGTCCGGCGCCCCCTTCACCACCGAGCTTTCTGCCTGGTACATGCCAACTTCGGTTCTGGCGCTGCTCAGCGTGCTGGCCCTGGCCGGGTGGGGGTTTTACCACTCGCTCGGCGGTGAGCTGTTGTGGCAGCCTGAGATAAATTGACTGCCCGCCGCGGCTCCCTGAGCGGAGCTGTCGTCAGTGCACAACAACCGTCTCCGTCGAAAGATCTGCTCCAGGATCCCTAGTCCGGGTTACTCGGCGGCTGAGAAGTTATGGGCGAGCGGCGGTCTTCTCATCCATGGACCCCTCTCCGTGACGAAGGTATTCAAAATAGCTCGACGCTCACCCCTCGGCCGGTAGCAGCGAGGCGGGCGTCACGCGTAATGAGGGTGGCGCCGAGCTGTTCGGTGAGTGCAACGTAGACCGCATCGTATGCCGACAAGTTGTGCCGGAGTCGCCAAATGTGCGGTAGGAAGACGAAGTGGGGATAGCGAGTTACGCGAAGGTTGGCTAAGTCCTGGAGCGCCTCATGGGCGCGCTGTGCCGAAACCGCAACTTCTCGCACCAGCCGCCTCAGGACCTGGGCAACCTCAAGGTCCAGAAGGTGCGGAGCATGAAGAGATTCGCCGCGTGAGTAAATTCGGCTCTCAATTTGTTGCCCCGCAGAAGTCCCAAGCAGCCAGTCAATCGCCGCGGACGCATCCAGGACGATCACCGTGCTTCGCGCTCTTCTCTTACCAGGCGCGCGGTATCGAGCGGAAGCGTTACAGGCTTGCGTCTGTGGAGACGGTCCCGCAATTCCGCAAGCGTCGGCCGCTCGGCGATCTCCTTGATCTCTGTAAGCAGGTAGTCAGAGAGAGACATTCCGGCCATGGCGGCGCGGGCTTTCAAGCTGCGATGCAGGGCATCCGGCACGTTGCGCAGCTGAATCATCTTCGGCATGTCAATAGCATATTTTCATGTGGAGCACATGTCAATCGGGGCCACCCTCAAGTTTTGAAACGGGAACGAAATCGATGCGAACAAGAATCTCCGATGCATCACGATTCCTTCCCCTTACTGGCGGTCCCCTACCCCGGAGACGGCATTGTACTGAGAGCAAACTCCAGGATTCCACAATGCTTTGAGCTAAGAATGGGAACTCAAAGTCCCTCGTGTTTCGCAAGCAAAGCGGAGGGGCAAAGACTGACGGGCTCGATCAGTTTTGCGTGAGGTCACTTTTGTAGAGCCTTCCGCAACTTCCTCCCTACCCATCGCATCTAAACCTTGACAACATTACACTCAGGTATTAGCATGAGAGTGTTGGCAATCATAAGTACGCTGATTATAAAGCACTTATTTGCATCAGGAGGAGAACGATATGGCCAAGATTATTGGAATTGACCTTGGAACCACCAATTCTTGCGTGGCGGTGATGGAGGGTGGCGAGCCCAAAGTTATCCCTAATGAAGAAGGCGGGCGGACTACTCCGTCGGTGGTTGGGTTTACCAAGACGGGAGAGCGGTTGGTAGGGCAGGTGGCGAAGCGGCAGGCGATTACCAATCCGGAGAACACGGTTTATTCGATCAAGCGCTTCATGGGACGGCGCTATGAGGAAGTGCAGGAAGAAATCAAGATGGTCCCATACAAGGTCGTGAAATCGGGCGACCACGTAGCGGTGCTGGCGCAGGGTAAAGAGTACACGCCTCCGCAGATTTCGGCGCTGATTTTGCAGAAGCTGAAGAAGGCGGCGGAAGACTACCTCGGCGAGAAAGTCAACGAAGCCGTGATCACGGTTCCGGCGTATTTTAACGACGCGCAGCGGCAGGCCACGAAAGATGCGGGGCAGATTGCCGGCCTCGAAGTGAAGCGCATTATCAACGAACCGACGGCGGCAGCGCTGGCCTACGGTCTCGACAAGAGTAAGGACGAGACCATCGCCGTGTATGACTTCGGCGGCGGAACGTTCGACATTTCGATTCTCGAAGTCGGCGAGGGCGTAATTGAAGTAAAGGCCACCAACGGCGACACGCACCTGGGCGGCGACAATCTGGATCAGCGTATCGTCGACTGGCTGATCGATGAATTCAAGAAAGACGAAGGTCT